>NZ_CP080025.1:5525000-5617500 GCF_020463795.1 Echinicola marina
TCATATTTATTGGCTGTCAGTGGAGAAAACTTACGATTGGCATACCCTGATAAGCTTCCTGTCACCACTTCTCTATAACTACCTCCCGTATGGAGGTTAGCATATCGATTAGCTTCCTGATTTGGATCTGGAATAGCCCCTTGAATCACTTTTACACCATCATAAACAATCACCTTATAAAAACGTGGGTCACGATCTTTCCATGGATAGTTGGGATCATACCCTGATTCTGCATCTGCTTGGGTTACGTCATCCGGTAATGGCAAGCCATTGGCCATCCCAAAATTATCATGAACATAATTGGCAGTAGGATAGAAATTTGTCGGATCACCATCATCCATGAAGGTAGGTTTATACTGCTTTGAAATTCGCCAGTGGGTATCGTTGGCAGAGTAGTACACCGACCTGAATATAGCCTCAGTTCCACCGGGCAAGGCCCAGTTTTGACTTGTGGTATAAAAATTATCATTGTACTTGTCAAAAGGCAGCAAGGCGAATTGGGTTTCCCCGCTTTCTACAAGTTGTAATAGTTGGCCAAAAGTATCTGCAGCCTTCTTACAATATCCTACATGATAAGTTGCACTTCCTGTAGATACAGAGTTCATCAAAGGACTTCCTGCCCAAAGGTAATTTTTACCCAAATAACCCAAGGCCATGATTTTATTGATCCTTTGCTGGTTTTTACCCAATGTCCTTCTTCCGGTCGTGGTATCATCCCAATCAATAGGTAATAATTCTGCTGCTCTTTTCAGGTCCTCTGCCACCCTATCGGCGCATTCATGGTAACTTAAGCGTGGTAAGGTCAACTGCTCATCACTCGGCAAAACTTGATCAATATAAGGCATGCCTCCAAAATATTGGATCAAAGAAAAATGGAACCAAGCTCTGAAAAACAATAGCTGTCCTTCAATCAACCTCCGTTCTTCTTCAGTGGCATCTGTCATCAGGGAAAGATTTTCCAATCCCATATTGGCTTTACGGATACCATACCAAGCCAACGGCCAAAGTCCTTTATTTTTATGATTCCTGTCCGTATTAGCTGAGGAGGCATCCAACCACCCATTATTTCCTGCACCATTTTCTACCTGCCAGGCCCAAAAGTTACCCCGATCGATATTATAGGATAAATGGAAAGTACCTGCTGTGGACTCGATTTCATCCTCTCCCCAATTCCAGGAACTGGTATAACCGGACAAAGTAAAATTGGGTACGCAATGATACAACTCTTCTACATAGCCTTGAAAGTTGATAAAATTTTGGAAGGCCTGTTCCTCTGAAATAATGGATTCCGGTGCTCTCTCCAGATAGTCTTCGCAAGAGGTAACGATCAAAAACATCGCTATCCAAATCGATCCCCTCATTAATGGTTTTATATATTTGTTCATTGGATTGGCTCGTTTAGAATGTAACATTTAGACCCAAGTTGATTCTTTTAACAGTAGGATAGGCACCTTGATAAGAAGGCCCTCCGAAATTGGACTCCCTGTCATCAGGCATATCCGTCCATAGCAAAAGGTTATTGCCATTTATATATAAGCGCATATTGTTCATACCCAGATTTCTCACCCAATCTGACTGGAAATTATAGGCGATTTCAGCATTTTTCAGTCTCAAGTAAGAGCCATCATAGAGGTACCTTGGACCATTATTATAGCTGGAAGGTTGTGACCGCCATCTAGGCAATGGTGAATCTGCACCGGTATTTTCTTTGGACCAATAGCTTCCTTCATCATAAACTATATTCAGACCTCCTGCCAAGCTGGTCAATGAAACATCCCTGGTCACATTGTTTACGCCATAAAACTGCAGATATAGGCTCAGGCCTTTCCATTCTATACCTAAATTGGTACTGTAAGTATTTTGCGGCACACCAGAAAAGCCATAAGGAGCAGAATCAAAGGAATCAACTACCCCATCTCCATTGAAATCAACTATATAGTAGCTTCCAGGAAGTTTAGCCATATCATTGGTATTATGCTGAGGACTACCATATAGTTCATCCCAAGTATTATAATAGCCCGCACTGATATGGCTACGGTACTGACCAAGCTGATAGCCAGCGTTTTTCTGATAATCAGGACGTAATTCAGGATCATCTCTTTTAATCACCTGATCGATGGCATGGGTCATAGAGAAATCTCCCCAAAGTCTGATCCCGCTATCAAAGATATGATTCAGGCCAATCGTAAATTCATAACCTTCTGTCTCTACCCTACCCAAATTGGCTGCAGGAGCATTGGCTCCATAGTAACTGGGTACTGAACGACCACTGGACATTAGGATATCCACCCTATTGTCGCGGAACCAGTCTACACTACCATTGATCAATCCATTAAAAAAGCCAAATTCCAATCCCATATTATATTTGTAAACCGTTTCCCAATGTACATTTGGATTTCCTATGGCATTTTGTCTATACCAGGTATAAGGGCTGTCTTCACCAGATTCACCAATCACTCCCATTTGGGATGTGCCCCCATAGGCCCACTGATCCATAAATAAAAATCTTCCACCGATATTATCATCACCTACTTCTCCATAAGAAGCCCTCAATTTCAATCTGTCTACAAAGGAAAGGTTCTTGATAAAATTCTCTTCGGAGATATTCCAACCCAATCCTCCTGAGGAAAAGAAGGCAAAACGATACTCGGGTGAAAACTTTTCGGAGCCATTATAGGCGCCATTATATTCGATCATATACTTATTTTTATAATCGTAGGTAGCCCTGAACACCCAGTCTTCCCGGTAACTAGGAATGACACTCCCAATGGCATCTTGTTGCCTATTCATCAAGCCCATTAAGGTATAATTATGGGTATCGTTAAAATTGCCGGCATAATTCATCTGGAACTGATAAAACATTCTTCGCTGCGCTCCCTGAACTGTCCCGCCAGCATTTTGCCAGGTAACAGCCTCCACAAAATCAAATCGGGTATTAGGATCCAAAAGATTCTTGTATTCAGGAACTCCTGTAAAAGGGTTAATCCATTTGGTAAATGGGCTATTGTAGAGGTCATTTATCCCTCTGTCCACTTCCCGAAAAGAATTATCTACCGCCAAAGTCCCTCTAAAATTCAATCCCTTTAAAATCATGTCAAGATCTTGTTCCAGCACAAAGTTGGTGGACAGACGAGTATCAGTGATATACTCAGCCCCACTCGCAGCTAGGTTTAACAAGGAGTTTGTAACCGCATAATCGTCCGGGGTATAAGTACCGTAGGCCCCATCCGAGTACCTAGGTAAGAAAACATCCGGCGGACTTTTGTAAGCAGAATTCCAATAACTTTCTGGGAAATCATAAGCCCAAGGAGCTTGACGAACACCATAAGTACCACCTAGGTTAACCCCTAGTTTGGTCGAGGAAGTCAGTTGAAAATCAAGGTTACTCCTAAAATTGATCCTATTATAGTTAAAGCCTGCCTGATAGCCTCTTCCTGTATCAAATTTTCGGAACAAATCGCCTTCATATTGGTAGTCTATACTAGCAAAATATTTGGTAAAATCAGTACCACCACGAATGCCCACATTAGCATTATAAGCCATGGCCTGATCCTTGAAAACTACATCTTGCCAATCCACATTCGGGTACCGCTCCATTTCTTCCAAATTGGCCGGAAAGCGGTATTTTAGCCTCATATCTTGAGGAATCATCTCATCCCAGCTATTTGGGCTCAAGGACAATTCACGTTCAATCGCCAGATTCCGCACACCAATAGCATCATATGAATCCAGCTTACCCGGTAGTTTGGATACAGATTTCATGGTGGTGCTTATATTAGCGGTAATCTCTGCTTTACCTGAACGGCCTCTTTTGGTGGTGACGATGATCACACCGTTGGCACCTCTAGACCCAAATACAGCTGTAGCTGAAGCATCTTTCAAGACAGAAATGGACTCCACAGAATTGATATCCATATTGGCAAAAAACTCTGGACGTTCAACTCCATCCACCAAAATCAAAGGAGAGTTTCCATTCCAGCTGTTTTGCCCTCTGATGACGATTTGGGGCATCTCTTCGCCTGGCGTACCCACACTGGATGTGGTAATCACACCTGGCAAGTTACCGGTAAGCGCCTGTCCCACATTGGAAACCCCGCCGGTTCGCTTGAGTACCTCACCATCGGTCTGGGTGACTGCCCCTACGATAGTCTCCTTTTTCTGTTCCGCATAGCCCACAACCACTACTTCATCCAATGATTGAAGATCCTCTTCAAGGACGATATCGATGATCGATTGAGAACCTACCTGTACTTTTTGTTCCTTAAAGCCAACAAAGCTAAAAACCAAGGTTTCACCTTCATTTGCATTAATAGTATATTCCCCGTCAATATTCGTGACAGTACCTTTTGTAGTACTTTCTATTCTTACAGTTACTCCTGGAATGGGAAGACCTTCTCCATCAAGTACTTTCCCTTTAATTTCAACTACATCAATAATTATTTTATCTTTTTTGTCCAACTTAAGTGGATCCTTCGGCATGGTTATTTTGGCGTCCTCATAATTGGAGCCAATTTCTTTTCCCGAAATACTAGAATGGGCAGCTCCTTTTGGACCAATGACCAAAGCAGCTATAAATAGCAGCTTCAATATAAAGGTGCCCCCAAAATTTTTGGAAAACTTTAAGGTTTGCCTGGGTATTGCTTTTTCCATATTGTTTCAAGGTTTTGTATAAATCAAAATTGAAAATTGCCTTCTTCTTTACTTTTTGAATTTTTAGACATCAAGGCTTAAATCAGGTCATTCTACCTATTTTAACTGCTGTTTTGGATTTGCTTTTTCATGGATAATTGAAATTTTGGGTTTGTTATAAAGATTATATTTGAAATGAGTTACATTAACTCTTTCTGAACAGGAGCTTATGGGATAGTTTTTGATGCTTAAGTCCTTTTTGAATTTTTGTGTACTTATTACACTTATTAAAGTATGTACAGATCCCTCTGAGTCTGATGCTAACAATTACAAGAGAGTGATTTTCAGTACTTTTTATACTTTAAATCAGAATAATCAAACCAGTATAAACAAAAGTTCAAGGATGACTCCAAGTAAAATTTCCCTAATCCCTAACTTATGGCGTTCCTGAGGAATAGAGATAAAACCACTGGTGGACTATCGTTCACAGTATGAAATTTCAAAATATATTGAATTTCCTTTTGAAGAAATGACAGAAATAATTGTTGTCCCTTAGAAAAAGGGCTTGCTGCGAAAAACTTTTTAATGATACCTTTCATTCTGGGTTTATTTATGGTTCAACCATTTGATTAATCAACATTGAAAACCATAAATATTGAGGCATACTAGAAAAACCTATCCATTATCACTTCATCTAGTAACAATGAATTTTTCTTTACAATAACCAAAAAGGTTATTGTGACTCAAAAAGATTTAGGAAAATAGGGTTATACCTAACTATGCTAGATACTTTATGTTTGTAAATATTTCTATTTTTTGTCAATTGACCAAATATTTTACAGATTAATTAAAACACCTCTATTCCAAAAGCACCTAAAATCATCATAATTCATAAAATGTGTAATCAAACTATTTATTTTCGTTATGTTTCAATCACAACAATAGAATTGACTTAGAAAGCCACCACATAATATCCTTAATCAGTTTATCATGCATTTATTCAACTCTTCACGATAACAGATCATCATCTAGAACACAATGGTTTTATTCCTCTTGCCATTTATAAAAAGAAAAACAATATACCTTATGTATTAAGATACATTGTTTTTCTACTACTTATCACCTCAACAGTCATCCAAGCATGGACATTGAACAACTAATGCACACCATTCCTATCAAACAAAATGAAGAAAAGACTATATCACCATATTAATGGCGGTGGGTGCGAAAATGAGCCCCGGACTTTATGTCAAGTGTTCTGATCTCCAAAACATTTTGAGCTGGAGGGATTATTTCCCAGTTACAAACCTTAATTAAAAAGCAAGCCCCTCTAAAATTCAAGGGAAAGAAACCAAAAATGCCAGCTGTTTACAGTAGTTTAAAACTGCAAACAGCTGGCACCAATACAAGCAGATTATTTTCAGTTCAATTATTCTGGCTTATTGTCCTCCGTAATCCCCTTCCAGTTATCTGTTCTAAAAGGAGAAGCCAAAAGTCCATCACTATTGACCAAATTTATCTCCATGGGATTATTCGCCCATCCATAGCGGACAGCCACAGGATCTTCCACCTTGTCACTCCAAACTATCACCTTTTCGCCTGAGATATAGGCCTGGGCCCAAACAAACTCTTTATCTTCCCCTGCAATGGCAAAGCCCTTCACATAAGCATATTTACTACTATCCTGTGTAGAAAGCCCTCTTCCTATATGAGAGAAGCTAAGTACCATTTGCTTTCCTTGCTTTTCCAACTTTTCAAAAACCGGCCCAGAAGGCAGGACATCTTTCCCATAAGCCACATTCAATGCAGTATGCGCCAAACGTATCCCTACGTCTTTTTTATTTCTGGGATGAATATCAAAGGCTTCACCAATATCCGTAATGACAGCCTGCCCAGTTTTAGGTAGGGCCAGTGTCATATTCTGAGCTTCCCTTAACTCTGCCCATTCGCTTTCAGAAGGTTTTTCATCGATCGCCATAAAACTGGCCAATTGCACCCATAAAAAAGCAAAATCATCTTCCCATTGAGCTCTCCAATCTTTAATCATATTAGGAAACAGCTTCCGATACCGATAAGCTTCCCCGGCATTATTTTCTCCTTGGTACCAAATCACCCCTTTTATTCCAAACCCTACCAAAGGATGGATCATGCCATTGTATAATAATGAGGCAAATGAGTTTGGTCCAGTTCCCCATTTAGAAAAGCCATATCCTGAGCTGGTTACCGAGGGCTTATAATCCCATTCTCCTGCCAATGGATACTTTTTATCTCCAACTTTCAGATAGACATCTTCTGGTTTCCCATTGATGCCTCCGACGGAAGTATTGTCTTTCACACTCACCATGATGGTATTTTCACCTGCTTTTAAAATGTCAGGAGCAATTTTATAATTTCTATTGGCCATCCAAAAATCAGTCGCTCCCACTTTTGTTCCGTTTACCCATGTGATATCTGCATCATCTATCGGCCCAAGATTGAGCTCTCCGGACATTCCTTCTACCCCTTTTGGTAATGTCACTTTCTTACGAAACCAAATGATCCCATCCTCATCTTCATATTCACCATCCCAACTTTTAGGAACCATCATTTTTTTCCAACCTTTCAGCTTAGTGTCCGAATCATACCATTTCTTTTTTATGGCCGGATCGTTTTCAAGCGATTGCTTAAACTGATCGAGATCTTCCGTAGAATAACCCAATGTTTTTTCGACTGATTGCCCCGCATATTTTGCATATTCCTCATTGTTCATTGATGCTTCCCAGCTTGTCCAAGTTTCTATATCAGTCCCTCCCCAGGAAGAGTTGATTAAGCCAATTGGAACATCCAAATCAGCCTGTAACTTTTTACCAAAGAAATACCCTACCGCTGAGAAGTTGGCTGTAGTCGATGGTCCGCATTCTTGCCAACTACTTTCTTCTATATCATATGTCTCGCTTGTTTGAATGGTTTTAGGCACATTCAACAACCTAATATTTGAATTTTTCGATTGCTGAATTTCCTCTTTCCCTGTCAGATCACCATTTAAGCCAAACTCCATATTGGACTGCCCACTACATAGCCACACATCCCCGATCAATATATTTTTGAGTACAATATTGTTTTCATTGCCTTCGATGGACATTTCAAAAGGCCCTCCATAGGCCATGGCTGGCAAGGAAACACGCCACATCCCACCCTTACCAGCAACTACTTGCCGCTCTTCACCATTGAACCGAACAGTCACCTTCTCTTTGGGACTGGACTTTCCCCATATTTTTATGACTTTATCGCGCTGTAACACCATATTGTCCGAAAAGAAATGGGGTAAACTGACCTTTGCATGTGCAAGCATCGAAACAAATAAAAATCCGATGATCATTAAGGGTTTAAGGTAATTTTTCATGATAAGATTAATTAATGCTTTACTTATTTTATAAAAATCATTTCACTTTATCTGCAGAAGTAACTTTTGACTAGAAGCCTAATAGTAGGGTTAAAAGGCTACCGAAAGCTGATTTTCTTCTTCTTGACCATATTGTTTAAGCAACAAGTCTACTCCTCCTTCCAAAAGCTCCTGATCTGCTTCAAAAGAAATCTTTCGCTCTTCTCCAGGCATCAGCGTAAAATAATTTTCGGACATGATCACTGGTAATACCCGTTCCCTACTGATGCTATTCTCCAATCTCAATCGGTTTCCAAAAGCTACCGTTTTGGAATTATTTCTAATAGAAACCCAAAACTTCGTTCCTTTTCTTTCCACCAACTTACACATTAGGTCAGCTGAAGGCAAAGTATTTAACCCAGTATAATCAAGATCATTCAATCCATTCCTCCAATAGAAGTTCTCAGACAATTTATTCCCTTGGGCATCGGCAAGTTCCAACTTAATAAAATGAAGCGGTGTAAAATCATTTTTCCTATCTTGCTCCCCATAGACTTCTATTTCATAAAGAGAATAACCAAATTCTGTAGCCCTTTTGATACCCTTTACACTCACATATCGTGCTTTTTGGGGCTCCAAAGAGATATTTTCCGTTCCACCTATTCCATTATTCGTTTTGTAAACTGTTTCCCAACTGATCGCATCATTGGAAACCTGTATCTCATAGGCTTTGGCATAAGCTTTCTCCCATTTCAATACCACATTTTCTATCAGCTTTTCTTTACCAAGGTCCACATACATCCACTGTTCATCACTATAAGCACTTTCCCACCGGCTGCCTGCACCACCATCCACTGCCAAAGACACGGTTTCATTCCCTGAAGAAGCCACCGCTTTTTTCCCATTAGCAATATTTCCTGGATTGAAATTAAGCTTAAAGGCTTCGGCTATATTACTGGACAAAACATCCACCCGGGCTTCTTTTCCAAATTCTGGCAACACCTTTCCTTGAAGATTATAAATAGTCGCTTTAGCTGTTGCACCCATAAGGTCTTTTGAAGTTGTATTAATAGCTTTGACACTATTGCTGGAAGAATTCCACTGGATATGCAATGGTTCACTGGCCATTTTTGCACCCCAATAGGCACCCGTAGCATCATAGTAATAATCATAGGTTTGCCACACAAAGGAAGGATAAGCCGACTGACTCATCCAAATCAGAAGACCTGAGGCATCGTGCCACATTTTATCGTTCCAAGCCTCATACATCCCCTTCATCACCTCAATATTTAGATACTGCGCTTTTTCCGCAAATTCTTCCAAACTGGAAGATATCCCAAACTGCTGGTTAACTGCTGTTTTATAATTGACCGGATTGGCATTGGAGGCTTCCTTACCAAAGAAATGCTTATTCCATACATTATCATCATCTTCTTTTAGTTGTTCATCAGTAGGCAACGGCCAAAGCTGGTCCTCGGGGATAAAAAGTTGGATGCTTTCATAATTGGGAAAAGTGGCGGTACCGATTTCAGTTCTGAGTCCATAGCCACGATCTGAACCATAGGGATATGGAGGATCGTTCCAAGCCAAATTACTGCCAGAAGTTTCGAAATGATGCTTAGGCGGTTGATTTCCCCACCAACCACTTCCAGAAAGCCCGTCTTGATTGGAACTGGACTTATACATCCTATCATTGTGGTCCTCCTGAGCCACTATAGCCCTTAGGTAATTATCCAATTCAGGCTTGGGATGAGTTTCATTGGCACCACACCACAGGGCAATACTTGGGTGATTTCTTAGCCGCTTTACTTTGTCCAATGCATTTGCTTTAAAATCCTCATCATTGGCCACATCGTTATAAGCTACATATAACCAAAAATCATCCCACACCATGATCCCATGCTTGTCGCAATAGTCGTAGAATTCATCATCCGTTACACACCCCGTCCATAAACGAATCATATTATAGTTCATATCCTTGTGCAGCTTGATCTTGGTTTCATACTCTTCTCCATGACAGCGCAACAAATATTCACTCATCCCCCAGTTTCCTCCTTTGAGAAACAGCTTTTGCCCATTAATATAGAAGGTCATCACAGGCCATCCTGCGGCATTTTTCTCAAACCTATAGTCATAGTCCTTTATCCCAAAAGTAATTTCTTTCTGATCGGAAATAACACCATCGACACTACAGGTCAACTCGCAAGTATAAAGATTGGGCTCACCATATCCATTTGGCCACCACAGTTGGGGATCCTTAATAATTAATTCTGAAAAGTCCTTTTTATCAATATAGATTTTCGAAGTAGCCCCAGGTTCCAAGGTGATGTTCTTAGAGAATTTAATATTCCCAGGTTGAATGACACCTGAAATTTTGGCTTCCATTTTAGAAGATGAGGCATTTTTCAGTGCCGAGGAAATAAAAAGATAGGCTACTTCATTGGACTCCAGCTGTGACCTGATCCAAGGATCTTCCATGGTCACATCACCGGCTATATTAAGATAGACATCTCCGGTAATACCTGCCAATCTTCCTGGAACATATGGCATCCAATCCCATCCAGCAGCCGACAGATAGGTAGGACTGGCTGTTACGCCAAATCCTTCTTTGGACTCCCGACTCTTTTTCTGATCAGCATCAGTAATCAATACAGCAATAGCATTTCTCCCGGTCCTATTCACCAAATCAGTCACATCATATTTGGTCCGTAGCATTTGACCACTGACATCTTTGGTAGATACCTGGTTTCCTGACAGTTTCATGCCATTAAAATAAAAATCTGCATATCTATTGGTATTATCAAAATGCAACCAAACCCGTTTCCCTTCTTGATAATCCTCCGGAAGGTTGAATTCCGTCCGATACCAAAAAGGACGGTTGTAGAATGCTTCATCCACTTGGTAAATATTATCAGAAAAATTGGGATCTTTTTCCAAACCGGCATCAACATATGCGGTAAAAATAACTCCAGGAACCAAGCCCTTTACATAATCCGCCATGCTATGCCCCGGAAGAGACAATTCAAATCCAGAGGCTGCCACCTCATCTTGAGGTTTAATTTCCCACTCTATTTGTGGGTTGACACTATTTAAGGACATCCTTAAGGTTTGGGCATAGGTACCATAGTAGCACAACAAAGTACTACACAGCCACCACGTGAATTTCAGCTTATTCATTATTGTTAATTTGGTATTTATAGGTTTATTGGTTTTCTCTTATTCAATTATTTCAATCCCACTTACTCCTGCTTTGAACATAAGTTAAACGTTTTAGCTATTTGCTAAAAAATCATCAATCTTCACTGTTCTACCTATCATAACTTGATCTCCATTCCTTAAATCACACTAAAACTAATCCCAACCTCTTCTAGTCTTTTACATAGCATCCACATTCAAAAAAGCATTGTAAATACTTAAATCCCTGTAATTATTAAAAGATGGCATCATTTACTTATTCATCTATCACATCGTTCATTATTACCATCTTACATTAGTTTTCACTTTAAGATACTTCAGTAACGAACGATTAGATTAAACGTTTTAGCAATGTAATAAAAAGATTTGAAAATTTAATTTTAGGAAAATAAATAATACTAATCATCTGACTTTTGGACTCTTGGGTATTTGACAATGAGCACAAATCCAAGCCTCAAATTAAGCCTGTCTTTATACCTAAATCATCATTTCACCAGTTTTCGCTCCAAATCCTCCAATGATACTCCCTTGGTTTCAGGCATGATAAAATGAGTAAACAAAAGCTGCAAGACCATAAAGCCTGCGAATAAAACAAAGACTATCCAAGGAGCAAAAGAGTTGATCAGTACAGCTCCGAAAAGAGCAATAATGGCGGCAAACACATTTAATAAGCCTGATCCCCATGCCTGCCCAAACGATCGAATCTCATTTGGGAAAATTTCAGACAAGAATACCCAAATGACCGCTCCCTGACCAACAGCGTGTGAGGCAATAAATAGGAGCATGAATATCAATTTAAACATGGCCGGCATAGAAAAGTAGAAACCATATGCGATACAGAACAGACTAATGATATAGCCCACTGAACCAATGTACATCAGTAGCTTCCTTCCTGCCCTATCGATTAAATAAATCCCCACAAATGTAAAAATCAAATTGACCAGCCCTACCGAAACAGAACTGAGGAGTGAATCAGAAGTGGCCAGTCCTGCCTTTTCTAAGATTTCTGGAGCGTAGAACAAGACAAAACTGATACCCGAAAATTGATTAAAAAAAGCCATCAAAAAGGATATCATCAATATTTGTCGGTATTTTCCTGAAAACAAACGTACAGTGCTTGGTTTATTGCTTTCGGTACGCAAAAGCATTTGAGCAAAAGCCTGTTCGGCCTCGCTTTTGGACATAGACAAAGTCAAAACCCGTCTACCTTCCTCATATCTATTCCGACTGACAATCAACCACCTAGGACTCTCAGGGACAAAAGGTATAAAAACAGTAAATAACAATGCAGGAACCAATTCGATTCCCAACATCCAGCGCCAATCATCTTCTCCTCCTGTTCCATCCAATAGGTAATTGGATAAGAAAGCCATCAAAATCCCAAAAACAATATTAAACTGAAAGAGCATCCCCAACTTCCCTCTGTCCCGGGCTGTCGCAATCTCTGAAATATAGGCAGGCGCAGCGATAGATCCTACTCCGGCTCCCAGACCTCCTACAAACCGAAAAAAAGAAAATGAATACGGATCATTTACCAGAGCAGAACCAATGGCCGAAACCGTAAAAAAAACACCAACCCAAAGCACGGTGGACTTTCTCCCCAGCCTTTCGGTGGGATATCCACCTAACAAAGCTCCCACAACAGTTCCCCAAAGCGAAATGGAAATAATGAAAGTACCATGAAACCAATCCGAACTTTCCCAAAGGCTTTTCAAGGGAAGATTTACTCCAGAAATAACCACAGAATCAAAACCAAAGAGAAAGCCTACCGTCGACACAATAAATGCGTAACGCAACAACTTATTTTTCATGGGGCAAAATAAAGGTTCGTGTCCCCAATTTTATACTAAGATTTATCTTTTGCAACTTTTTCTGTCGAACCTCGCAAAATCAAGGTGGTAGCCAAGGAAACCATGCGGTTCACCTTTTGCTTATCATCCTGTCTCAACCTATCCAATAAGGTGTCAATAGCTGTCTGGGAAATCTCTTCTATGGGCTGTGCAATAGCTGAAATTCCTGGCTTGTAGATCCTAAAAAGATCATGATCATCAAATGACACAATGGCTAAGTCTTCAGGAATTTTCAGTCCCAATTCCCCAATTGCCTCCAGGCCACTTATTCCTAAATAATTGGTCCCAAATAACACTGCATCAAAACCCTGGTGGTTTTTAAGGATATCCGTGATTTCCTTCACATATTCGGAATGCTCTACACGAAACGGAAGAGGAAAAACATAGGCTTCCAGGCCATTATCTTCCATGGCTTCCTTATAACCAATTATTCGATCCTCTTTCTCAGGTTTGTCAAGTGCCAGTGCTATAAAGGCAATCTTTTTAAAGCCCTCTTTGACCAAATGGACTACGGCATTATAAACCCCTTCCTCATTATTTACCATAACCACATCGGCAGACATATTGCGGAATTTCCGGTCCAAAAGCACCACATCCATCCCTTTTTCCACTAAATCTCGAATATCTTCCTCCATGCCCATGGTAGGCGCTATGATGCAGCCATCTACGCCCAAAGTCTGGAACATGGTCAAAAACTCTTTGGCCCGCTTAATATCATTCTCCGTACTACAATAAACTATCTTATAACCGTTTTGATGGGCTTTTTCCTCAATCTTTTTGGCAATACTGGCAAAAAACGGATTGGAAATATCCTCTACCATAAGGCCGATGATATTGGTCTTTCCTGTCCTTAAGCCCTTTGCTACCATATTGGGTATATACCCCTCCTCCTTCACTTTTTTCAAAACCTTGGCAACAAGCTTATCACTGATCCGCTTTTCCTTGGCTTTGCCGTTAAGAATAAATGAAATCGTGGTGGTGGATATATTGAGTTGTTTTGCTATGTCACTGATGGACACCTTGCTTCTGGCCATTGCATTTTGAATTAAACTTAAAATTATCTAAAAAACTTAAATTAACCTTCATAAATAAAATATAAACGTATACACAATCATCTTTATGACTTGCGATTAGCATGATATTAATTATCCTAACATTACCCACTCTTATTCACTCATATCATCAAAATTTCTATTGCTTACTTCCCGAAATTCTTCCAAGGATTTATCATCACCATATTTCTCCATCAATTTTTTAAGATCCTCCTTTAATTTAACCACTATATCAGCATATTCTTGATTATCGATAATATTATTGAGTTGTTCTGGATCTTTCTTATTATCATATAACTCCCATTCATCAATATCATAATAGAAATGCGCCAGGGTATAACGATCTGTTCTTATACCATAATGAGGCTGTACATGGTGCCACATAGGAAACTCATAATAATGATAGTAGAGGGCATTTCTCCACTTCTCAGGTTGTTCGCCCTTCAATATGGATGCAAAACTTTCTCCATGGGTCCTATGATCTGTTTCTATACCAGCGATATCTAGTAGTGTAGGTGCTAAATCAATATTACCAATAATAGCATCACTTTCTGATCCAGCCCTTACTTTATTGGGATATCGAACTATAAAAGGCATTCGAAGTGATTCCTCATAGATAAACCGCTTATCAAAAAATCCATGGTCTCCAAGATAGAATCCCTGATCTGAAGTCAAAACGATCATTGTATTGTCGGTTAATCCATTTTCATCAAGATAATCCAAAACCCTTCCCACATTGTCATCTACAGATTTTACTGTAGCTAGATAGTCTTTTATAAAACTTTGGTATCTCCACTTTTTGGTCTCTTCTCTACTCATTCCTTCAGGCGTGTTAATAAAAAGATGTTCCATTTCCATTTCAGTATCACCTGCAGTTTTTTCCCTTCCTTTGTAATTATCGTTAAAGGTTGATGGATAGGGCATATCACGATCTTTCCATAGATCTGAATAAATGCTATCTCTTACCCAAGAGCGGTGTGGAGCTTTAAATTGCAACAACATCAAAAATGGTTTTTTGGACTTTTCAGTATTCTTAAGCCAATTTAGAGCAAAATCTGTGGTTATATTGGTGGCATACCCCTCCCTTTTAACTTTTTTGCCATTTTCATTATAAACAGGATCCCAATAAACTCCCTGTTGCCCTCCAATCTGATGATCATGATATTTATAGGTATCAAAACCTTTTGGCTCACTATTTAGATGCCATTTTCCAAAAAGGCTGGTGGCATATCCAGCTTCTTGAAATTCCTGCGGAAAAGTCCATTGGCTAGCATCAAACTCACCTCCTTCCCAGTTTTTATAATAGCCGTTGCGATGGCTATAATCTCCTGTTAGAATTGCAGCCCTGCTTGGACCGCAAATAGCATTTGTACATAATACATCATGAAACAACATTCCTTCCGTGGCTAGTCTGTCCATATTTGGTGTATCGGCAATGTCTTTAAACCGATTATTATAAGCAGTAATCGCCTGTGTCGTTAAATCATCGGCCATTATATAAATGATATTGGGACGATCATTTATCTGTCCTTCTTTATTACTTACTTTTTCCACATTCCCACAGGATTCAAAAAAAAGCCCCAAAAGGGAAAATAAAAAGAGTTTTAATAACAAAATCCTTCTTGTAAATGTATTTCTCATCTCATTTAGTTCTTAATCTAATGCTAGTATTTTGCACGTTATATTTCTTGAAAATTCAATCCTCTGACTAAATTTCCCTCATGATCTATTTTATAGACTTCTTACAGCCCATTCGACACTTCGCCTATATTCAACTAAAATTTGGCTTGAGAATGGCTGGAAACTATTTCCAACTCACGAAGCGAAAAGGCATAGGCTCCTATAGCAACTGCCTCATTTGTACTTAACCTCGAAAGACCTATAGGAATCTTCTTCTCTGGACGGTAAAGCACTTTTTCACCCTGGCTAAATGGCACCTCTATTTCATAAACTTTATCCGTAATAAATTCCTGCCAAGACGCTTTGTCATCCACATTATAAACAGTGGAAACAATTCTGGGTACTTTTATACCTTGATCCATTTCTATCACCCCATTTAAATGTTCTATCACTTTAGGTAAAATCAAAGAAGATGCCCCAGCTATTCCTCCTCCTATCACCACTGGCGTATCAATCAAAGTCATCACATGCGCCAATGACTCCCCAATAACAGTAGCCATATTTTCAAATGCCTGATAAGCTATTTCCTGCTCACCTGGTATTTTCCCTATCGCAATATCATAGATCTCCCTAGGACTTAACACCCGTTTATCTTTGGTCTTCGCTTTATAGTATTTTTCTATTGCCCTAATGCTCACAGACTCTTCCGCTATCAAGTTTTGGTTGAGCAGATTTCTGGTCAACCATATTTCTCCTGATGCAGAATTATCCCCTCTACAAAGCTGACCATTCATCACCAACCCTCCACCAAACCCTGTCCCCAATGTGACCCCAAACAGGTTATTATATTTTCGGTCAATTCCTAAAGCACTTAGTTTCTGGTTGATTTCAGGTAGAAAACCACCCATAGCCTCTCCATAAGTAAATAGATCTCCATCATTATTGATAAAAACAGGAAGACCAAACACTCTTTTGAGCATACTCCCCAAGGCCACCCCTCCCCTAAAGGCCTGGAAATTAGGTGGATCACCAATGATACCGTTTTTATAGTCCGCAGGACCAGGAAAGGCCATACTAATCGCCACAGGAGCATCAGGCAACATTTCCCTAATTTCCTTAAACACCTCGCAAATAGTCCTAAGGCATTTATCCAATTCCCCGGCATGGGAAGGTCTCTTTATTGGGCTTATTATTTCATTTCCTGCCTGATACGCTGAAAAAACAAAGGTGGTTCCTCCTGCGTCCAAGGTCATGACCACCCTTTCATCACTATAAATATTCATTTTTGTTTTTAAATGGTATGGTTATATTTTCTGATAAAAAAGTCAAAGCCAAAACAAGCGATACCTTACTATATCTGGGCACACAAACAGATTGGTTTTCAAGGGAACGGGGATCGGCATGAACAGCTTCCCCCCATTACTTAACAATCCTCTTATTTACTTTTCTTCATTTGTCCTGTTACCTACAGACTTATTGACGAACTTCAGTGGTAAATGAAGAAGGTTCTTCCAATTCAGAAAGTGAAAATGGCCTATCTTCTTCGGCTACAGCACGCGTTTTATTAGGAATATTATCCATCACAAAGGAAAGTTTTCCTCCATTGATAATCTGGGAATAGGTAATATAATTTTTAGTAAAATCCCGACCATTCAATGTCGCTGATTGGATATAAACATTGTCCGCATTATTGTTCTTGGCCTCCACCACGAATTCCTTTCCATCTTCCAAAGTAAGGGTAACTTTTTCAAACAAAGGACTTCCAATCACATACTGATCAGTCCCTGGACAAACGCTATAAAAACCCATTGCACTCAGTACATACCAAGAAGACATGCCACCCTGATCCTCATCTCCAGGAAAACCTTGTGGAGTGGGATGATAAAGTTCACTCATAATCTTTCTTACCCTATGCTGGGTTTTCCATGGCTGTCCTATATAGTTGTATAAATAAGCTACATGCTGTACAGGCTGATTACCATGCGCATATTGCCCCATATTGGCCAATTCCATTTCCCGCATTTCGTGGATCACTTGCCCATAATGCCCCACATCATAGACTGATGGCATTGAAAAGAAAGTATCCAATTTTTTGGTAAACGGCTCCACTCCTCCCATCAAATTCACCAGTCCATTAATATCATGAAAAACCGACCAAGTATATTGCCAGGCATTGGCTTCTGTAAAAGGATCTCCCCATGAAATAGGGTTGAAGTCTTCTCCCAAAGCCCATTCCCCATTCCTTTTTTTGCCACGCATAAACCCGGATTCTGGGTCATAAATGTTCTTATAATTGTACATCTGACGACCAAATATTCGCGCATAATATTCATTACCTATGGATTTGGCAATTTGATAACCACAGAAGTCATCATAGCTGTATTCTAGGGTTTTTGCGGCACTTTCCCCAACTACCTTATATGGAATATAGCCCAGCTCAAACCAGTCCTTATGAGCTTCCCTTCCATTGGAACCTCCCCAAGGTCCTTTATTGGTGATTTCATGGAAATAGGCTTCCAAGGCCTCTGTTGCATCAAATCCGCCCACTCCCTTTACATGTGCATCCGCCAAAAGAGAAATGGCATGATTACCGATCATGATACCGGAAGTTCCGGGACAAGACCATGTCGGCAAGAACCCGCTTTGCTCCTGTGCGTCCAAAAGAGACTGCATATACCTTGCCTGCATAGTAGGGTGCAATATATTGCTCAAGGGAAACTGCGCCCTAAAAGTATCCCAAAACCCATTGTCTGTATACATATATCCTTCGTGGATTTTACCATCGTATGGACTGAAATAATAAGGGTCTCCCGCTTCGTTGATTTCAAAGAACCGGTGTGAAAACAAGTTGGCCCTAAAGAGGCAGGCATAAAATGTGGCTCGGTCTTTTTCACTTCCTCCCTCCACTAGCACACGGCCCATTAATTCATTCCATTTATCCTTTGCTTCTTTTTTGGTTTGCTCCAGGTGCTTATGTCCTTCCAATTCCTGCTGCATCGTCAAATTCGCTTGTGCTGGACTTATATAAGAAGAAGCAATTTTCACCTGCACCACCGTACCTGGTTTGAACTGAATATAAGCTCCTTTACCATCACCTTCGGCTTCCTTCTCCCCCTTTTGAACACTGTTTTCTTTGTTTTCCCAAGTACCATATGACACAAATGGCTGATCAAACTGCAATTCAAAATATGCCCTGAAATTATCCGGCACCAATAGTCCATTATTCACCCATCCAGTGATTTTTCTGGCCTTAGGGTCAATTTTAACCGAACTTTGTTCAGTATATCCATCAAATACCAAGAATGCTTCTTCCCCTTTTGGAAAAGAAAAACGCATGTGCCCTCCTCGGGTGACAGGAGAGATTTCTGCCTGAATGCCATTGTCCAGTTCCACACTGTAATAATGGGGATGAGCCGTTTCATTTTCATGTTTAAAGGCCGTGGCACGTTCATTTTCATTTACAACCAATTCTCCGATAACGGGCATCAAAGAAAAAGTAGCATAATCATTTACCCAAGGACTACACTGATGAACTTGCTGGAAGCCTCGTATGGTTTCCGCTTTATATTGATATTTCCATCCATCTCCATTTTTACCTGTTTGTGCAGAAAAAGAATGAACCGGAAAAGGCATAGCAACTGTAGGATAAGTATTTCCATAACTCAAAGACCACTCTGAATCGGTCCCCTGCCTAGTATCAACCAAGCTCACCAAATCAGGTGTCTTTTTTGGAGCCGTGAAGGCACTGCTCAGGATTACAAAGCAGGCCATCAGGCTCAATTGAATAGGTTTGATGTTCACAGATTTATTGTTTTTTTGTGATGATGATAATAATTAGAAAGTTATTTGTAAGCCAAGGTTCAACACCTTCTGGTTCAAGTAGGCATCCCCTGCGGTATTGGTACTAATCTCTGGATCTTGCTGGTATTTATCGTAGCTCGTCCAAGTAAACAAATTATAAGCGTTCAGGTAAACCCTGGTTTTATTGATACCCCATGGCAATTTGCTACTTGGAAGTTCATAGCCGATATCAATGGTTTTTAAGCGGACATACCAAGCATCAATCAACCAAAAATCAGATGGATAAGCAGCGCTACTGTTCACGGTAGTTGGATTGGTTGTTAACCTTGGAAAAGTGGCAGTATCAGCGGTCTCAGGTGTCCATCTTTCCAAATGAACTGGCTGGAATTGGCTTTTGAAAGACTCTATCCCTGTTCCCACTACACTGAAGCTATATCCGAATGAGCCCTGAAACAGGAAGCTTGCACTGAAGCCCTTATAGAAGAAATTTGTGGACCATCCCAAGGTGGTATTTGGGAGATTAGGCATACCAATAGGACTCTGGTCAATATTATCCAAAACACCATCTCCATTAAGGTCCTTGTATTTTAGATCACCGGCTTGGACGGGCACATCGTTTTGGGGAACGGCCACATTATTCTCTGGATCAGTATCATTTAATGTCGCGATATCCTCATCTGTATAGAATCCTTCAAAGGTATATCCAAAAGGCTGTCCTATAGATTCCCCTGTTTCTGCTAACCAAGGATAAGACTGCTGGGCTTCTGCCTTATAAAGAATTTTGTTTTTCGCATAGGAGAACACAAAATTGGTACTGATCTCCAACCCCTTCCGGTTATAAAAACGATAGCCCACCTGACCGTCAAAACCCTGATTTTGGGTCTCTGCCACATTGGTTGGGGCTACGCCTACCCCTAACATTAATGGGATATCTTCCCTGGTCACCAATTGGTCAAAGCGGTAATCATAGAAATAATCAACGGTAAAGGTCAACCGGCTATTGAACAAATCTCCGTCTACACCTATATCAAATTTCCTTGATTTTTCCCAAGTCACATTTGGATTACCCAAGTCCCCTTCAAAAATCGTAGGATAACCAATGCCCGCTGTTTCTCCTAGGATATATCCGCCTCCATTATAATAAACCTGTCTATAAAGATACCGGTCTCCAGAGGTCCTATCGGACCCTACCAAACCGTAGGACATCCTCAATTTTAATAGATCTACTTTAGGGAATTTCTCCTTAAAAAAGGGTTCTTGGGAAATACTGTAGCCTAATCCCAACGCAGGAAAGAAACCATAGCGTTTTCCTGTCTCAAACCGGTCTGTACCATTATAGCCAAGGTTAAAATCGATCAAATATTTATCCTTATAGGTATAGGCAGTCTTGGCCGTAAACCCTTGGAAATTGTTTGGTACTGCCGCCCAGGACACTGCTGTACTACTCTGACGGTTAAACAACAAGGTACCGGCAACATGATGGTCTTCATCAAAGGTATTATTATAGTTCAGGAAGGCTTGCAGATTGACATTTTTAGAACTGTAATTCTGATTGCCCAATACGGCATAAGTTCCATAAGCATAGTTTCCTCTTGGATCAATAGAATAGCTATCCGATTCAGGATCATAATGATAAGTCGGATATGAACTTCTAAAAACCTGGCGGTTATTTTCCTCTATACTGGAATAAGCTATTCTACCCTCAGCACTTAAACCTTTGGTGATAAAGCCCAAGTCTTGATCAAAGCCAAACAAAAAGTTCATATCGGTTCTTCTAGTCCTTGAATACCCTCCATTAGCTATTCTGGCATTGATCGTAGGCAGTTTTTCATCAGTATCATAAGCATAGGTATAAGAACCATCCGGATTCAATGGAGGAGCCGAATAAGGTCTGATTTTTGCAAAGTTGTAAATTTCGGAAACCACATTCTGCCCCCGCGGTTCATTGATATTCATAAACCTGGTGGTCACATCAAGTCTTAAACTGGTGGTTTTGGAAATATCAAAATCCAAATTGGTCCTATAGTTGAACCTGCGGTAAAAATAATTATTGTTCACCTCATTGTTTGGATCAGAGAAGTCCCTCACCAATCCATTTTGGGTAAATGCCCCTCCATTGACGAAGTATCTAAGTTTATCATCACCACCTGAAATATCCAAATTGGCATTCCTCTGGGAAGCAAACTGCTTAAACACCACATCATACCAGTTGACATCCGGATGACCATAAGGGTCAGTTCCATTTTTGAAGGCTTCCAAGTCCTGCTCATTGAAAGGCTCATTGAGACCATCATTTCTATAGGCTTCATTTACCAAAGTGGCTGTATTATAAGCATCCAGAAAAGATGGTTTTCTAACAGGGGTCTGGAAACCTTGTTCCACCCGAAGGTTGATTTTGGGTGCACCTTTTTCTCCTCTTCTGGTTTTTACTACTAGCACGCCGTTGGCCCCCTTGATACCATAGATTGCAGTTGTAGAAGCATCCTTCAAAATCGAAATACTCTCAATTTCATTGACATTGATCTGAGAAAGTTGATCATAGGAATACTGTACATCATCCACAATGATCAAAGGTTCATTTCCCGCAGGATTCAGAGAACTTACCCCACGGATAAAGAAATCGGAAGCATCCCTACCAGGCTGTCCTGAGCGCTGTTGACTAAAAAAACCGGGCATCCTACCTTGTAAGGTGTTTTGTACACTTGGAGTTGGAATGGTCCTAATATCAGCTCCTTTTACCGAACTTACCGCTCCGGTCAGGGTAATCCGCTTGGCCTCACCAAAACCTACCACCACCACTTCATCTAAGGCTGTTTCATCCATCTTCATCACCACATCCAGTTTGCTCCTATTGCCTACCTCAAATTCCTGAGGTATAAACCCCACAAAGGAAAATACCACCACATCTCCAGGAGTTACATTTATCTGGTAAGTACCATCGATATCCGTAGTGGTGCCGTGTGGATTATCTCCTTTGACCACGACGGTAGCTCCCGGAAGGGTCTCCCCATCTGAAGAGCTAACGATTCCGCGCAATATGCTATTTTGGGCCATGGCAGTGGATATCAGTCCACATACCAAAAACAGGCTTAGTTGTATCATCTTTTTCATCATCACTTGATTTAAAGTCATGTTAAAATGTCCTACCTGGATTATTACCACCCCGGATTTTGGACCATGTTTTTATTGTTCAAAATCTCCGAATAGGGAATAGGATAAAAATATCTTCTCTCCTCAAAATCCAGTTCCAACAAATCCACTTCATTCACATTAAAGCCTGTGGGCGTCTTTACCAACACCAGCCCCCTTACAGGGTTTTCCGGACTATAGACTTCTGATGCTTTTTTCCATCTTCTTAGATCCCAATAGCGGTGTTCTTCAAAGGCAAATTCTATCCGCTTTTCATTTTGGATTACTTCCCGCATTGCTTCTTTGGTCAGTCCTTGTTGCAAGCCAAACCTTCCATCACTTCCCGGGTCTATTCCGGCCCTTTCCCTAATGGAAAAAATAACGTCTTCTACCTCTGAAGTAGGTCCTGAGACTTCATTTTGGGCCTCTGCAAAGCTCATCAAAACCTCTGCATACCTCAATTCGATCCAATTGTGCCGTACATTTGCATAAGCATCCTGGTTTTCGAAATTGCCCATAAACTTCCTCATATAGTAGCTCGTCTTGGTTTTTTGACTGGCGCCTTTAGGATTGTCTTTTCCTCCCTCAAAAGTTTCTATCTCCTTGTTTAGCCATGTGGCGGTATTATGAAGTACAGTAGCCTTGAGCCTCGGATCGCGGTTTTCATAAGGTCTAAAAGGCAGATAACTATAGGCAGAAGTTGGGTCATCTATGGTCTTTCCGTCTTTCATCAAGAAAGCATCCACTAGATTTTGGCTGGGACTGGTCCTTCCTTGTCCAAGATTGTTTCCTGAATACCCTACTGGCCCATTTGTGGCTTCTATATTAGTATTGTTTCCTCCTTGTCTAAAAAAGATAATTTCTGGATTACCATCAGTTATAAAAACATCCTTAAAGCTTGAATTCAACGAGAAGTTATGCCCATAGTTATCCATAAAATACCTAGCGGCATCTGCTGCCCTCTGCCAGCGCTGTTCATCATATTGTGCATATCCCAGTAATGCTTTCTCTTCAGCTGATTGTCCTATATTCCCACCATTGAACAATGGGCTTGCCGCATATAACAAAACCCTCACCCGCAACGCCATAGCTGCTTCTGCTGTCACTACATGGGCCTCACTGGTAAGATCGGCCAGTGGATAGGTTCTCAGACCATCTTCAATATCCTCCAACTCGCTTATGATGTACTCCAAACATTCCTCGAAGGAATTCCTAGGCAGTTCTAGATCATCATCCAGGCCCAAGATGGTATCTCCCATTAAAGGCATTCCTCCAAAGCGCTTAAGCAGTTCAAAATAATGATATGCCCTGATAAACCGTGCTTCATTTTTCCAGGCCAAATTGAGCGGCATTCCATCCCCAAAAGTATCTTTCAAAGGCACCTTATCGATGTTTGCAATAAATATATTGGCCATTCTTATCGCTTGATAATTGACAGCCAGGTTCATCACAGACCCAATCATATTGGTTTGGGTATACCTGCCCATCGCCAATCGATCCACATCGGATTCATTGATGGTGGAAGAAATCGCATCATCAGTAGCGGCATCCAGATAATCCCCACCGATCCTATTGTGCCGGTTATACATCGTACTGTATATGGCCGCCAAATTTTGTCTCGCCTGTACTCCCAGGGAATCAGTGGTCGAGAAAACAAAGTCTTCTGTAAACTGCTCTACCGGAATGGCTTCAAAATCCTCCTCACAAGAAGCAAAGGCCAGTAACGCTGTACTTAGGCAAAACACCTTTAATCCATTAGATAAACTATTTATATATGATCTTTTCATCATTCGCTTGGTCTAGGGTTTAATGTTAAAGTTTGATATTGAGACCGCCGCTGATCACACGCGTGTTGGGGTAACTGGTAAAATTGGTTACCTCAGGATCTACCCAACTGTAATGACTGAAAGTAAACAGGTTGGTGGCATTGGCGAAGATTCTCACTTGGGCATTGGCTATTTTTCTTGAAAGTGTTGGAGGCAAAGTATAGCCTATACTTACATTCTTCACCCTGACATAATCTCCATCCTTGATCATATGGCTGCCTGTGGCAAAACCGGGGCTGATATTATAAAGATTACCTCCTGCAGTCAAGCGGGGATGGGTAGCGATGTCCTTATTTTCCGGTGTCCACCTTCCCAAAACAGGTTGATAAGCCTGCCCGTATTGCTGTCCATACACTTGGAATCCAGCTTGCATCACATCATTGTTGATATTTATATCACGGTTATATGCCCCCTGAAGCAACACACTAAAGTCCAATCCTTTTACATTAAAACCGGCCGTTAATCCAAAAAATGAATAGGGTTTCAAACCTGCTATGGCCGTATGGTCAAACTCATTGATCAAACCATCTCCATTGAGGTCTTTGTATTTCATGTCTCCTGGTTTTACCTCATAGCCTTCAAACAGGGCATAATTTTCTATCTCTTCTACAGAGGTAAAATAGCCATCTGCAACATATCCAAAGGTAGTACCTACTGGTTTCCCTGTCCTTCTGCGATATGCTTCCTCTATATCCTGCTCATCCATATAAAGCACCTCTGAGCGGTTTTGGGTCCAATTGCCCGTTAGGAAATAATTGAAACTACCAATATTATTCTGATAAGTAAGTGCCAGTTCCACCCCTGTTCGTAGTTGTTCTCCTATATTTTCTACAGGAAACTCAAAACCACCAAAAGCAATGGTTTTTCCTCTTACCTGAAGCATATCGAAATAAATATCACGGTAATAGTCACCACTAAAGCTTAAGCGATTATTCCACATGGAGAGGTCAATTCCGATATTTAGCTTATTAGCCTTTTCCCAAGTTAAATTGGGGTTGGCCATAGGATTGTTTTGGATCGTTGCGATCTGATTAAATTCAGAATAACCTTGCAAATAGGTATAGTCTGTCACACTGTTTCGGTAAGACTGGCGCCAATTATAATAACCCGCATTGTCAATACCGTTACCTGTCTTTCCATAGATCCCCCTGATTTTCAATTGTTCTAACCAGTCAGCATTGAGCAAGAAATCTTCCTTGGCAATATCCCAGCCCAATCCGAAGGCATAAAATCCACCTCCCTGCATTCCAGGACGATATCCATTGTACTTACTGTACACAATGGCCGCTTCTGCCATGTACTTCTTGGCAAAATCGTATTTGGCCTTGAAGGCGCCATTGAAAGGCCTTCTTGGTAGATCATAGTTGATTGTTTCTACTTTTTTGTCCGCAAATAGGGTCCCTGTCACATGATGCTTTCCAAATGAACGGTCATAGGTCAAATCCAACTGACCATACCAGCTATTATAGGTGGAAACAGGGGTATAACTATTGGACTGGGCTTGGTTACTTCCATAGGTCGTATAGGTTCCTTCTTCTAAAGAAGCACCTTCCTCCAGCAAAAACTGGTATACTATGCTCCGCTTATTCCTAACAATAGCGGATTGAGCCTGGGTAGAAACATTGGAAGTCGCACTCATGCTTAAACCCTCTATGAACTTATTAAAATCGTAATCCAGCTTGATGTTCACCATGGCATCCTTGCTATAGTTGGCGATATAACCGGAGTTCACCGTTTGTGCCATCAGGTTATTGGTGAACGAGGTATTCCCTCCATATGAGCCATTGGGATTATAAACAGGATAAGCATTGTTTGGCGTTCTGAAGATGTCGTTTAAGATATTAAAAGCACCAGCTCCAGGTTGATTCCCATCTTCAATTCTACCAAAAATGGTGGCATTTACGGTAAAATCTTCAGTAACATCCACATCTACGCTAGAAGTAATCAAATACCTATCATATCCCAAGTTGGTATTATAGGAATTGGCATCAGATGTAATGAAATGTCCTTGTTGGTTCATATAACTAAGTCCCACATAATACCTAGCTGCTCCTCCGGCACCATTTACATTAAGGTTATAAGAGGAAATAGGCGCATCCCTTTTCAATACCTCATCATACCAGTTGACATCCGGATGAGTATAAGGAGAGCTGCCATTGAGGTATTTTTGAAAATCGGAAGAAGTATAGGCTGGTAATTTACCATCATACTGCAAGGCCTCATTAAGCATATAAGCATATTGGTAAGCAGACAATGGCTTGGGAACATTCATTAAGCGCTGCATACCTCCCTGCCCTGTAAAAGAGAGTCTAAACTGATCATCTTTTGGCTTTTTGGTTTCTATCAGCAAAACCCCCCTACTGCTTCGCATCCCCATCAAAATGGAAGAAAGGGCATCCTTTTGGAGGGTAACGGATTCCACATTTTCTGGATCGATCGAAAACAAATCCCTTTGGATACCATCGATTACTGTCACAGGGCCTTGCCCTCTGGCACTGAACCAAAATTGCTTGTTATCGCTTGGGGTACCTCTACCGTTAACAGGGATATTTCCGATAATATCCGCATTACTATTACCACTAGTGCTAGGATTAGCCATCCCAGAATGCTGTGACACATCCAAGCCTGCTATCCGTCCTGGCAATGCATGTAAAATCGTATTGCCCAAAGTAGTGCTGAGTTGATCGGTATAAACGGCCGAAGATGCCCCTAAATAAACTTCAGGATCAGCATCACCATATAGGGTCTCCATCCTTTTGGGAGATTTGACAAAACGTTCCATTAGATAAACAGCACTCACATCTCCTTCCCGGGATTCAGGTCCGATTTTTTTGCGGATCACATAAAAGCCCTCGTGATGGAAGCTAAATACGCCATCCAACTCTTTATCTAAATAGATGATGCCCTCTTCATTACTAGAGGCGATAAAATTTCCGGCACCATCTTTCATTTCCACCCCACTCACGGGATTACCATAATCATCCATAATGATCACACTAGGACCAAGCACCGTCGTACCTAGGTCTTTTTCTTCTTGCGCAAGCATGATGTGGGGCAAAAGCACACCAAGCACCATGATGATGATCGCCCGCCTTATATATCTTAAATGACAATCTGTATTCATTTTCAAAATCATTTGGTCATTAGAGGTTTATTTATTCGCACTTGAACGTGTATACAAATGGACTTGACGGAACGCCATCTTCCTCCTCCTGCAACTCAACAGATCCATCTGCATTGGTAAAAGTGTACTCCATCCTAAGGATATTTTCATCCTCTGGCACTCCATAGAAGCCTGCTGGCCAAAAGGTCAGGCTATAGGTTCTTCCAAAGGTGGATTCTTTCATCATCTTTGTTTTGGAAGTAGCATCGCACACTGTATAGACATTGCCTTTATCAGTAATAACTTTGGAACACAAATAGATATCTTCATAAGGATCCAATGGATTATCACCAATGTCCCCTTGATACCTCAAGGTCACGATATCATCCTTGCTCGCGGTAAGCGGTTGGGCAGAATTAAAATGCAATTCACAAAAATCAGTCACATCACCTTCTCCATCAGTCACAGAAATACAATCCGTAAACTGCACTTTAAAATGATCCGTATTTTGTCCCAAACCGTCATTGGTGTGGTTGACAAAGAATCCCAATTTCACCTTCAGGTTATCAGGTCCAATTTTTGTTTTTATAGCAATATCTGCAGTGATATCTTCCCCATTGGCCACATTATAGACCCTATCTGACCAGTAGGCAACCCACTCCATATCATCTAACACATTCGGTCCAAAACCATATTTGGCCTTAATGCCTTGTGACCAAGTCACCCCTCCACCATTCTTGGGCAGACTTTCCGTGGGGATCAGTGACATGTTCATTTGCCCTTCATCGATGCTGCTGGTATAAGTAACTGTAGTATTTTCTGCAGCTCTCCAGCTTTTGGGCACCAAATATCCAATCACCAGCCTTACATTGTCACTGTTTTCGGCAGCATCCACCCTTACTTTCATATGGAAGGTGGCCTCTTCATTTGCCACCACCGTGTCCGGATATTCAATACCATCCAAAAAAAGACACATGGTCAGCAAAAAAGCCACAACGGCTATCAGCACATTGGTATAAATCCACTTTTTATTGATCATTCTTAAATACTTCATTCTTTCACACGTTCAAGTACATACTCATAAGCATTATTGGAACAGCCTGGGCTAAAAATCAATCGTATCTCACGATCCCCATTGGCAATAGGAAAGTCAAATTCGGTATTGAGTGCTTCCCCACCAGTAGGAGTCATGCTGATATAAAATGGATATTGGGGATCATCCAAATGCCACTCGCCGGTGTTTCTCACCAAAAAAGGCAGGTAGTTACTGACTTGGTAAGTATGGTCCTCAGAAAAAGTAATCCTGAACTGGGTAAAATCCATCATCTCAGTAATGTCAAGTTCATTCCGGAAGGCCTTTTTTATTTGCCATTCCCCACTGATATCCTTGACACTCTCCTGAATGGTCTCCTCTTGATTTTCACCGATCAGCTCCATACAGGAGCTAAAGATCAAGCTAAGTACGGCACATAACAGCCCGCACTTAAGTATTCTTAGTGTATCCTTCATTTCGGGTAAATTGTTGATAAATGATTAATAGTAGGGGTTCTGAACTAATTCAGGAGATTTTGCCACCTCATCATAGGGTAAAGGCCAAAAATAGGCTGCCTTTCTGAACACATGCTTCCTGACATCAAAGCGATTATAGGTCACATTGCTACCATTGCGCTGAACTTCCATACCTGTTTTGGTTTGATTTCCCACTTCCTCAGCAATCATCCATCTCCTCACATCCCAGAAGCGATGTCCTTCAAGGGCCAGCTCAACCCTCCTTTCATTTCGGATCACTCCCCTCATTTCTTCTTTGGTCAATCCGGAGGGCAAAGCATACGGATCCAGTCCAGCACGCATGCGAATAGCCTCCAAAGCACTATAGACCTCTTCATCTGGTCCCAAATCCTCATTTCTCGCTTCGGCAAAGTTTAAAAGTACTTCTGCATATCTTAATAATGGTCTCGATTGCGGAACCCCAATCCACCAATTTGCCGCAGTAGCTTTGTGCAAAAACTTCTTTCCGTAGTACCCGGTTGGTGTACCGGTAAATACAGCATCCTGCCCCTGCAGCTCTCCGTTAAAGTTACCTGTATAAATATCCACAGGGACATCTGGTGTTCCTGCATTTCTTAATGGCGTCTGATCGTATACAATTGAATTGTAAAAACGTGGATCACGACCCTCATAAGGATTATCAGGGTCGTAGCCTGAAGATGGATCTGTAATGGGTTTTCCATTGCTCATACCAAAAGCATCCACCAATTCTTGATAAGGAAAGCCTCCTCCTCCTCCTCCTCGAGATGGTGGATTGAACAGCTGTTCTCTATAATTCCCATGACCTTGCTTAATTTCAAAAAGCGTCCCTTTATAAGCTCCTTCTGAGGCAAAATCACTGGCCAAAAACAGCTTATAAAAACCAAATCCTGGCGCTGTACCATTGTCTACAAACAGATCAAACTCTTGAACAGCGATCACTGCCCTGGCCGCTTCCCAAGCCAAGCGCCACCTTGCTGGATCCTGATCCGTATATCCAACCAATTCCACCTTGTCATCGCCAAAACCACTTCCATTAAACAATGGACTGGCCGCATATAAAAGCACCCTGGCCTTTAAAGCCATACAAGAACCTGCTCCTGCCCTACCGTGATTTCGACCAAATGGACGGTTAGGCAAATCCAGTGCTGCAGCATCACATTCAGCAACGATATATTCCACACACTCCGCATAGGTATTTCTTTGGGCAACGATTTCCTCAGGAGACTGAAACACTACATCTCCAATTAATGGCACTCCTCCATAATGCTTTAGGAGAATAGAATAATACCAAGCCCGCAAAAATCGCGCTTCGGCTTTGAGACGGGTCTTTAGACTTTCGTCCAGCGGTGCCTCAGGCAAGTGCGCCAAGAACTGGTTCACCTTTCTAATATTAGAGTAGCCTACCCGCCATGGAGTATCATCAATAATTAAGGGATTTACAGTTCCTGTAATAAACTGGATATCTGTCGTTATTGAAGACAAAATACGAGGCTCCGCCTCATCAGTAGCGGTCTGCAGCCCCCCACTCCGAGTCCCGCCTGCACCAAAACGCCCGGGATCCTCCGAAAATCCAACACCAGTATAAATATCCATGAGAAATGACATGGTAAATGTACTGTCTGAAAAAACGGTTTGCTCATCCAGATTTGTTGTTTGTGTCTCATCCAAAAAGCTTTGTTGGCAGGACAAAATACCAAAACACAAACAACAAACCCCAAGTAAGATTAGGTAATTGTTTTTCATAGGGTTCATTGTTAACTAATTCGTTTTAGCAAATCTAAATATGTTTAATGAAAAATACCATAGACTCCTATATTTATTTTGATTTTTACATTAATGACAGTTATTAAACTGTTTTATTACCACATTAAAAAAATTTAATTTCATATTTTTTATTTATTATAAAAAACGATGATCTTTTTAAACAATAACCATTCACCCCTGCAAATATTATTTCACGAACCAAATTCATAGAATATGACAGCAAAATCATCATTTTTATAAAAATGGTCCAACAAACTAAAAGTGATTCATTAAAAAACAAAGCTATTATCAGTTAATAAAACGGATGACATTAATAAAATATCAAAATATTAATCATAAAATTACAATATTATCAATAGAATAAACTGATTACATCAATAAAACTCATCAATACATTTACCAGCATATTAATAAGTTATTCGTTTTAGCTATTCACAGAAACATTGACCAGAACAACATGACAAAAAATTAAAATTATACCTTATATTACATCCTTAAATTCGTCCAAACACTGGAAATTCATCAAACAATTTACCCTCCAAATGCCCTATCCTATCATTTCTCATATATTTTGGAATCCCAAAACAGAATTGTTCCATTTTCCCAATATAGGATTATCTCTGTACTGGTATGGGCTGCTTTGGGCCATTGGGCTGATATTAAGTAGACAGGTGGGACTGTATATTTTTCTCAGGGACAAACGGTACACAGAGGATTTGCCACGTCTATTTTTCTATATAGTCGTACCAGCTGTCCTAGGAGCACGACTGGGACATTTTTTATTTTATGATATCGATATCTTTCTCACCGATCCTTTAGAAATTATCACCCCTCCCTTTTCAGGCATGGCCAGCCATGGTGGTGTCGCAGGGATCATTATAGGCGTTCTTGCATTCTGCAGGATTCATCACTGGAACTATCTTTGGGTAATTGACAGACTGGCCATTGTGGCTTTAATTCCAGGTGTTACGATCAGACTTGGTAACTTGATCAATTCCGAAATCATTGGTAAACCGGCTGATTTGCCTTGGTCTTTTATCTTTGCCCGAGTTGACTTGGTTCCCAGACATCCTGCGCAACTCTACGAAGCCATTTGCTATTTGATACTCTTTTTTGTCTTTTTCTGGTTATGGAAAAACCATTCCCAAAAATTTGGAAATGGTTTTTTTCTGGGAGGAATCCTGACTTCCCTCTGGATAGCTAGATTGGCAATTGAATTTGTAAAAGAAAACCAAGTCCCTTTCGAAAAACAACTCCCTTTGAACATGGGCCAGCTCTTGAGCGTCCCTTTCATTTTATTGGGACTCGCACTGATTTATTATTCTTTTCGAAAAGGTCCAGATCCTTATCACTCCATTATTTCCAATCAGGTTCCTGCCAATTATCTGTCCTAAATGGCACTGCAGGAATGCCTGCTTTATTTTCTAAATTAGTCACGGGGTAATTGGTGAATGCATAGCGCACTGCAACTGGTTTTTTCACCTCTTTGGAACTCAGGACAACTTGATTTCCTTCTATTACCGCTTGAGCAGGATAAAAAACCTGGTCAGCACCTGCCACTTGGAAAAATTTGGGAGGCATCCCATCATTGGTCTGCAAGCCACTCTTTATTGATTCCGTTTTGAAGCTCACCACTGCTTTCCCTTTATCATATTCCACATCCATAAGTTGAGGACCTTGATAATCTACCTGCAATTCCCCATAATACCTGTTCAATGCCGTTCTAGCCAGTCTTTCCCCTATGGGCTTCTTGTTTTTCGGATGCAGGTCCTTTGCTTCCCCCACATCCATAGTCACCACCATTTCTGTATTGCCCAATGCTGTAACCTCTTCTTGAGCTTCCCTAAAAAATGCATAATCTGCCATTTTCGGATCTTCTATATCATAAAAGAACGGAGCCACCTGCACCATATAAAAAGGCAACTCTCCCTGAGAAAAAGCAGCTCTCCAACTCTTGATCATAGATTGGGTCAGCAGCCTGTAGCTTTCCCGCTCGTGCCTGTTGGATTCTCCTTGATACCAACAAAAACCGGAAATGGACAAATTCTTGAAAGGATGGATAATAGCATTATAAAGCAAATAAGGTCTTGTAACCTTTTCAAAACTGAATCCCCCATCAATTTTCTCCTTAGACTTATCTGACTGTAAATAAGGCTGTAAATACACTCCGTTCAAGACAGAATCGGCCTGCAACACCTCTCGAGGAACATAAGCTTGGGCCGCTGAAGCTCCAATCCCCGTAAAAATCACTCCCACAGGAATATCCAAGTCTTCATGCAATTTACTCCCAAAATAATAAGCCACCGCAGAAAACTTACGAACAGCGGAGGAGTCACAGCTTTTCCACTCCCCATTTATGTCATCTATGGGAACATTGCTAAAATTTAATCCAGCATAAAACAACCTCAAATTGGGATGATTGGCCTTTTTGATTTCTTCCTCGGCGTTGACCGCCTCATCCATGCCAAATTGCATATTGGACTGCCCGCTGCAAATCCACACATCCCCGATCAATATATCGTCCAATTGAACGGATGTTTTATTACTGCTGATCCGTAACCAGTGCGAACTAAAATCACCTCTTTTTACCCTCGGTACGGGCAAAATCCCCAAAAACTTACCGAATGAATCAGCGACAACTTCAACGGGGCTGCTTGCCCAGTCTGCTGTAATCCGTACTATGGCTCCTGGTTCAGCATTTCCCCACACCTTCAACAGCTTATTTTGCTGCACGACCATATGGTCTCCCAATGGATCAGCAAAAGACAGCTCCTGGCCTTTAGCCTGCAAAGAGACCAAAAGAAGAAAACAAATAATGATGTATAAATTAAATTGTTTATTCATAGTTCCTGTTATTATGTTGCCCAATATTCCGATCTTTTCCGTTCATCCATCATTCTTCCGCAAACCATTTAAAGCCGAAAGGAATTCCTGCCTTCATTCAGCTGATATGTTTTTCCCTCCCAAATAAACATGCCGGATGTTTTGGTTGGAATTGATATATCAATTATCCACTCAGCCCCGGATTTTTGGTAGTTGACAGCGATCTTGCCATTTGGATGAGGAATCTCTCCTCCTACATCTGAGAGATCTCCCAAATGTGGTTCAACTTTAATAGAAGAAAATCCAGGGGCATTACTGTCAATACCAAGTACCATCCTGTAAAATTCAATGTTTGGACTACTTGACCAAGCATGACATTCCGAACGGGTGTATTCTAAATTCGAATATTCTGGCCATGTGGTCATTCCTTCATCCATACTTTTCCGCCATACATCCAACCACTGCATATAATCATTTCCAAAGCCTCCTTTTTCCAAAGCCTGAAACAGATAATACTTGAAATACAAGGTGCATTCCGTAAGTGAACTATCTGTGAGCAGGCTGTTACAAACCGCCTGCTCCTTTTCTTTATCAACCAAGCCTGTTAAAATGGCCAATGAATTGGCGTGTTGGGAAAAGTGTTTCTTATCCTGGGTATCAGCAAATAAATTCCTCGATGAATCCCAATATTTCCTCACTATGGTCTCTTTAAGTTGTTTTGCCTTTTGCTCATATTGCTTGGCAAAAGAAGCCAAGCCCAAATGTTCTTCTAATTTGGCTGCCCACTGGAAAGCCCATAGCAGTTGCATATCGATAATTGCCGAGCTTCCATCTGCTCCTTTAGGCGGAACACCCACTGACCAACCTTCTCCATTCGCCCAATCCACAAAATTCCAGTAAGGTGTGTTCTTCAAAGAACCGTCGCTTTGTTGGTATTTGCTGAAAAATTCCAAGATTGCCCTGGCTCCAGAAAGCTTATCCTTGATAAAAGCTTCATCAGGCCTATACATCCAATAATCATACAGCAAACCAATATACCATAAAGAGAAAGTAGAAATTACCTGGGTTCCTTTGGTCGGGTAACGACTCAAGGTCACTCCTTCCGGCAATCGCGAATGGTCCATTAGTGTTAAGGCATTCCGTGCAAGACGATCATCTGTAGAATTGTAATAAGTAATCATGGCCTGAATACGGGTATCCCCAATATATTGCAGCTGCTCATAATAAGGACAATCCCAATAAGTGTCCATGGCGCAGAGCCGGGCCGTTCTCCAGCCAATCCCAAGAATTTTATCTATTTCAACATTATCAGTTTTAAACTGGGACGCTTGCTGAAATGGATAGCCCGTAAAAGTCCCATAAATATCAGAAATGGTCAATGGCTCGTCTTTAGTTTCAACTGATAATTCTATATATCGAAAGGTCCGCCAATAAAGTGTCGTAAATGATTGCCCCATTGTTCCGTTTGAAATCAAACTATCCCTACGACCATAGAAAACCTTACCCTCCACTTCATTACGATTACTTTTTTGAGCACCATAATCGGTAAATCCATCCATTAATGTTTCTGCATATTTTATCCCGATCTTTGCGTCTTTTCCTTCCTTAAATTTCAGCGTTAAATAAGCATTTGTTAGGTAAGTTTGATCCAATAAAAGACTCACCTTAGAATGTCCTGGTATGGTGATGGCATCTTTTTCCAAAGGAAAGTCATTTGATATTTGCATACCCTCCACTTTTCTCAAACTCGGAATCCTATCGTATTTCATTTCCATCTGCGGCAAAGTACTTGGTACCAGCATCCAACCAAATCCGTCTGAATCACCTTTAAGCTTTCCTTGCAATAAAACCGCTGCTTTGGGCCATGAACTATCATCCAAATCCGGGTCACTCCAATTCATCACTGACTTATTCATATCGACCATTTCACCTGTACTTGCCGCAAAAATGCTTGGTGCAGGCTGATAACCTTTATCTCTGACACCTTTCCAACTCCCATCGGTATTGAGTATTTGTTCCCTTTCTGAATCACCCTGCAAAATAAAGCCCGTCCGGAAGCTGACCTGCGCTTCCGGCCTCAACTCCGACTCATTCCATACCAAGGCGGTCACATTGTTTCTACCTTGCTGAAGGTGAGGAGCTAAATCAACCGTTTCATAATTCCAAAAATATGTATCGCCACGAGCTGGCCCCAATGAGACCAATTTGCCATTCACATAAAGTTTATATCGATTATCTGCAGAAACATGGACAATAAAATCTTCTGGGACTTGATCAAGCGCCAAGTCTTTTCTAAAATAATAAACACCATAGGCATAGCCATCTGAACCTTGAACAGAAATCCAGTTGGCATTCCATGGCTTTTGATCATTCCCCTTATCTGAAACTTGACCAAAAGCACTGATCAAAAAAAGGTGAACAAAAACCATCCATAAGGCGATGCGCTTGCCCCCTTCCTTTCTTTTAATCACAGGGATTATCATCTGCTTACAACTCATACACATAAAAAATTATTGAACAGGACGGATCTCAACCTTCCTTTTGAGCGGTTGATTCACCTTATAGATCACATCAGCTACGGTTTCCAACTGATCTTCATAGGTTTTGCGAATGGCTTCAAAGCGCATGGCCTCATAGGTTTCCATTTTGCTGCGGGCAAAACCATTGTCCTTAGATATCTTTCTGGCTACTTCAATCGCATGTTGGTCATCCTCGAACATCATATCCAGGTCTTTGAACACATCATATTGCATCCAATAATATTCGCGGATTTTATTATCAATATTCCGGATGGTGTTCGCCAAATTCATCACGGTCCATGCCTGTTTGTATTGCGGTGTAGTTTTGATTGCTGCCAAGTTGATTCCTTTGGCTAGATCATTTCCAGTCCATTTGCCTATCAACTCTCCATCTATCATCAGTTCGTAATTTTGATCACCAGATAAATTTTGAACTTGAAAAATTTCGCGGTTAAACTCTTCCATAAAAGGCACCACCTCTAATGCCAATGATTGCTTCTGCTCATTTCCCCACATTTTGGAAACTGTATCTACCGGAAATGGCAGAGACTTGGCCAAGTATTCAAAACTGAGCTTTTCCCCTTCTACTTTAAGATTGGAAATCGTCGCATTTTCTTCTTTAATGATTGAACTGCTCTCAGGATCAAGATTAATTTCAGCCACTGGAGCTTCCAAGCCTTGGGCCTTCAAAAAAAGATAAGCCATGACCAAATGTCCTCCGTTGCCCGGATGGATCCTATCTGGGCCGGTTATGGTAAATGCAGGGTCTTCTTTTTGCCCCTTCAGATTAATCGCTTCCATTGGATAATACAAATCCACAAAATCCCAATCCTGCTTCTCTGCTTCTTCTTTCTGAAAAGCCACAATCCTTTCCATGGCTTTACTTTTTCCTGGAAAATGATTGTTTTCATTCTCCATAGTCTCATCATAAGGAGATGAACTCATGATAATTTTTCTCAGTTTAGGTGCTGCTTTTAACTGGTCAATGATACCCTGGAAATCCTTATAGGATTTCTCCACTCGCTCATCTGCGAATTTATCGGGGTTATCCCAGTTGTATTCAAAATAACCTGTATCATTCATCCCAAAGGTGATCACAACAGCATCAGGATCCAATGCCAAGGCATCCGACTCCAAGCGATCATTGATCTGACCAGACACATCTCCGCCAATTCCCACATTCCTGATCTCAATCCGCCGATCTGGAAAATGTGTCATATAATACAGCCAGATATAAGTTTCATAATATCCCGCTTCTGTAATGCTGTTTCCCACAAAGGCCACTTTATCTCCTTTAGAAAAAGGTTTGATGGACTGGGACATGGCTATGCTCGCGACAAGAAATGTCGCTATCGTTAAGGAAAATATTTTTTTCATGGTTTATTTTAGGTTATAATTTGGTGTTGCTCCCATGACCAATTCCAGTTCTCCTCCTGCTTGAATATCACTAAAATCAATAAATGGGTGCTTCAATTGTTTTCCGTTAAGTTGAATTTTCTGGATGTATTTGTTTTCGGGACTATTATTAGTGGCGGTCACCGTAAAAGTCTTGGCCTTCGCATAAGTAGGATCAAGCTGAAAGCTTATCTGATCAAACACTGGACTGGTGATATCCACCCTGGTGTCTCCCGGACATACCTGATACAGTCCTGCAGAAGCCAAGACATACCAAGCAGACATTTGCCCGACGTCTTCATTCCCTACCAAGCCCTCCACACTGTTTTTATAACCACGCTCGCAAATCAATCTGGTCCATTTTTGGGTCAACCAAGGTGCCTCCACATAATTAAATAAAAATGGCACATGGTGAACAGGTTCATTGGCATGGTTATAATATTCATTCCACATTAGGTTTTTAGGAGCTTTTTCGAAAAAATCAGTCAGGTCCTCCCTTACGGCTTCTTTTCCTCCCATTAACTTAATCATTCCTTTGATATCATGAGGTACAAACCAACCTTGCTGATAAGCATTACTTTCAATACTTCCGTACCATTCCACCAATCGCCCTTCCTCAGGCCAAGCATCAAAACTACCGTCTTCCCTTCTTGGCCGGAACCAAGCAACCGAATCATCAAAAATGTTCTGATAACTTTTTGACCTATCGAAGAAGGTTTTTGCTATACTTTTCTCTCCCATATCTGCTGCCATCATTGCCGTACACCACTCCGTGTAGGCATATTCTAAGGTATGGGAAATACTTAAGCCTCCTGGCGTATAACCCTTTGCTCCATTTCCAAATTTCTCACCAGAATTGACCATGTACTGGAGGGCTTTTTCCGTATCAAAATCTCGAATTCCTTTACTGTAGGCATCTGCAATAACGGACACAGCTGGATTACCAATCATGCAGCCACTGTAAGCATTCAGCAGCTCCCAACGCTCCAAATATTTCTTGCCACTTTGGTCAGCCATGGTCACCAATGAATTGATCATATCATTGACCAATACTGGGTTAATGATAGTCTGTAAAGGAAACTGACTGCGAAAAACATCCCATCCACTGAAAATGGTTCTCTTGGTAAAGTCACTGGAATGATGTGCCTGACCATCGGCCCCCATATACTTCCCATCAACATCTTCATACATCCGCGGGTCAATCATGCTATGATACAGGGCTGTATAAAAAACCGTTTTCTGCTCATCAGTTCCTCCATGTATGGCCACCTTAGAAAGTGCTGAATTCCATAGTGCTTGGGCCTTCTCCTTTACCTTTTCAAAATCCCAGCCTTTGATCTCAGTTTCAAGGTTGTTTTTTGCCCCTTCCATACTCACAAAGGAGATCCCTGTTTTCACCAAGATAGCTTCATCTTCCGTTGTTTCATATTCGGCAAAGAACCCCATATGTTTCCCTTGGGCTTCTTTCACCTTTCTTTTTACTACAGCTTCAGCTATTCGCTGCTGATAGCGCTCACTTTCTACCGCTTCTCTTTTCCTACTCCAGTCCGATGGGATATCCGCTTTCCAAACCCCATACTCCTTAAATGGCTTGCTGAATTGGGCATAGAAATACACGGTATAATCCGAACTCCCATCACCATTTCCCCAGCCACCTCCTTCTGGAGGACACTTCATCCATCCACGAATGGTTTGATCATTCACTACCTCCAACTGCTGCAATGTAGAAGTGCCGCCCACTCTTCTGGCCAAATCAATCTGGATACGGGACTGCTTGTTTTCCGGGAAAATAAATTTCAACATTCCACTATGCGGGGCCGCGGTCATTTCAGCCTTTATATTACTTTCAGTCAAATCAACCTTATAATATCCCGCCTCCGCATATTCACTAGACTTGTCATAGGTTGAACGATATCCATCTTGCGGCTGATCCATCGGACCTGCTACGGTCTGTAATTCACCGGTTGTGGGCATCACCAGGAAATTCCCCAGGTCACCATACCAGCCTACCCCGCTCATCTGGGTAAAGGCAAATCCCTCAATCGAGGTATGCTCATAACTGTAGCCTGAGCCATTATCCCCGCCAGTAATGGTGTTGGGACTTACTTGCACCAATCCATAAGGAGTAGCCGCACCGGGAAAAGTTTTTCCAAGTCCATGATAGACTCCAGCAGCATCAGTACTGGTACTGGCCCCAATAAAGGGATTCACATATTGTACTGGATTAAGTGCTTCAGTTTTTTGCGAACTCATTTGCGCAAATGTTGGTATGCTAAGCGCCAGCATGGCCAAGGCCAACAAATTAATTCTCAAGGTCATTATAGGTTTATTCAAAGTAAATTATTGATGGTATTCCTTTATTCTTAGCGTCCTCACCCCAAAACGAGGAATAGACAAATGAATTTTATTTTGTGATTTTCCAGAGACCTCAAGTTCCTGGATAGCGTCGCCATTAAGTTCAATAAGTTCGGCACCGGCAAAGTCCCCATCCACCAAGATGGTTGATGCTTTCTCAGTTCCTTCGGCATTAAACAATCGCACCAGCAAATCCCTTCCTGCAAAATGTGCAGTGGTAATTTGCCAACCCTTATCTTCCAACTCCAACAGGGATTGATGGGCCAAATCCCCAACTGATGAAGTTGATAATTGGGCTTTCAGAGGCTCATCCCATTGAACACTTTCCATCCAGATCCCTGCTTCATCCCATTTTTCTTGATGAGGTACCAAAGCGTATTTGACATGACTTGGCCCCTCGATTTTATAATTCATCCCCCACAATGCCCTTCCTGAGTATTGAATATTAAGTGCAAGAGGATGATCTTTGGCATGAGCATAACTGGTGGTATGATCAGAAAACAAGGCTACACCAAGGTTTTCATCTTCATCCATTACATCCACCCAGTTCAGGATAATATTATTTTTGATACTATCCCAACGGTTAAAAAAGGTAGATTCCAGGTCACTCATGGTCACATCAAATGGCGCATTTTTATATACCTGCTGCTGATCAAATCCCAATGGAAAGTGTACCAAAAGTTTATAGGCATCATTATAAAATGCCTTTTCTGGGTCTTCTGCTTTATAAACTTCCATTTGCGAATAATGACCTATTCCTGGACTACCCTGCCAGTCTATGGTCAGCTCAAAATCAATTTTTCTTTCTCCCTGATAAAAACTCAACAATTGCTCAAATGGATGTTCACCTATTTGCCCCTTGACAGAAACAGTGGTCATCAAAGGTCCATTTTCCAATATTTCCACTTTGGCAGGACTATCTGTACTGGATAGAAACTTACCCAAATCATAAAAATGGCCTCTAATTTCATTGAAACCTCTATCTGCATGCTGATCAACCAACTCCTTGCCTTTTAGTTTCTTCGCCTTTAGGCTTTCTATTACTCCTCCTTTAGATGGATCAATGAGCACCTCGTAATAATCTGTATTGACCTGAACTTTACCATTTGGCATTATAAGGGCTTCGGATCCATTCCCCTTGGACATTTTGGCTTGTCCCAAGCGAAAACTGCTCAAGCCCAATGATCCAACCTTTGCCCTAAACAACAATTTTTTCTCTCCGTTTACAGAAGCCAATTGACTGGGGATTTGCTTTCCTTCATTATCAATTACCACCCAGTTTCTATCCTGCAGTTTATCCGCATCCACTTTGATCAATTCTTCTCTTGCAGTCCCTTGGCCATTGAAGACATTGATGAATAAGGAGGTTTCTATGTTTGCATCTTCCCTACCCAGTACATCATCTATAACTTCCTCACTGATATCATTGGTAATGCTGGTCCAATCCACCACTTTATCAGCCCAGGTTTTGCTTCCTTCCACCCTGTTATATGGCACTATCCAACAATCATGGTGTTGGGCAAGCGTGAGGTTTCTCCATCCTTCGTCAAATTTTTCCACTGACCATGTCCCAGCAGAATAGGCTTTGGCATAAGCCGCCATTTTTTCTGCCAAGGTGATATTGTTCTCTGCAACACGGACATTTTGTGCCAATTGCTGCATCACTTGAGCCCCCCAAACCAAGCTAACCAAAACATCTTCTTGACTAAAGTCCCAAACCTCTTCAGCTTCGGATATCACAATGTTTTCAAAGTAATCGGTCCAAGTCACATAATGTGATGGCCTGTATAAGGGCTGATCTGCCCCCAGCCAAGGCCCACCCTTCCAAGCAGCGTCCTGCAAGCACATCCCTACTGGATGCTTTATTCCCTGCTCAAAAGCTGCTTCAATATAGGATTGTCCATTTCCCCATGCCTTTGTCTGCCAAGTAGAATTTGAAGCCAAGGCCTCGCTCTCATATCTAGGCACGGTTTTGATCAGCGTACCATCAGGTCCTTTCCAATTGACCAGTTCTCCTCCATATGCACGGGTATACCCACCCCAGCAGGTATTAGGGTTTTTCAATACCGCATATTTAAAGCCGAAAGACTTTAGAATCTGCGGTAAGGCACTTGTAAAACAAGGTTCTTCGGACGAATAAGTGGTATAGGAAAACTGAGGAAAATGTTCCCTCATATGACGGATACCAAGATCGAATTGTCTGATAATGGATTCCCCAGAAATGTTAAAAAGATAAGCCTGCCCATAAGACGGGTTGACAATATCTATTCTCTCGGCAAATCCTGGCTGAATCATGGCTTTTTGGAAGTTCTGATAAGCTATAGGATCGTAAACTTTTACGGAATCCCAAGTTTCTGGTTCAATTTCAAGGTTGATCTTCCATTCAGGGTGCATGGAAAGTTGATCTAGCATAAATTGGGTTTGCCAACGAGGATAATGACCATAGATACCTCCATGGTAACCGTCTACAAAATAGGCATCTTGAGCCAGAGCACTCAACAAACTCAAAATAAATACAGCAAAAAAACTAAATACCGCATTACGGATTCTACTTGGTCTCATTGGGTTAATTATTAATTTTATTGATCCTGTACATTTGGCTTTATATCCAATGCCAAGGAATAATATTTACAATAATCAGTTTATAAAAAAGGCCTGAAAAGTACTAAGCCGGTCTTTTAGAATGTAAACCCATCGTTTTAAAGCTATTTCTGAACACCAACCGACTACCAGTATTTCACACCTTTTTTCCTGATATTATTGGCAAAGTAATAAAATAAAACACAAGTTGCTAAATCGATTAACTATTTTTTACCAAAACACTCAGCCCCTGTAAACACTTAAAAACCAAGTCTGAGCTACCAGTTTGGATTTCAGTAAAATCAAAAACCATCTCTGTCGCTCAGAAACCTAACTTTAACAAAGTTTATAAAAAACTTTCCTTTAATCCATGCCTCAACAATACTCTATAATCACATAATTATAGTTTTCTAGGTGAAAAATTATTTAATCGTTTTAGCAAAAATTAGTTAAAACGATCAATCCATTTCACTTTCATACTTCAGATCAACACCACCATCTCCACTTCCCCCTCTCAGTAGCCCCAAAAGGCAAATAAAATGCAAAAGGGCCAGAAAAACCTGGCCCCAATCTTTATAAATAATCCTAAACTTAGATACTTTTTAATTTCAATTCTTCTTATTCCATACTATTCGCCTCATCTATGGGCATCCAAATTTTGTATGCTTCACCAGGATTTGAATTCCCCATGGCATAGTAGGGCACTGCTTTATATACTCCACTTTCTCCTTTGGACAGTCCCTCTCCTGTAATTACATTCACCCCTCCTAGCTCTTCTCTTTCAAAAGAAATATTCAAAGGTTTATCCAAAGAAATTTCAAGGTCATCCAAATCTTTATTATCACTTTCCTCAAAACCGAAAATGACAGGCCCGGAAGCCAAGGCTGCCATTCCCCTCAATTCTTTAATATTACTATTGGGCAATACCCACCTTGGCTCCAAAGGCAGTTTTAAAGATATCTCATCACCTTTATTCCATTTCCTGTCCAAAGCAATATAACCTTTTTCTGGTACCGCATTGATTGTCTCCCCATTTACTGACAATTCATATTCTCCTTCGAATGCAGAATGGTAAAGGCCATAAGGATTTTCTATCCCTTGTGCCCAACCTGGAATTCTCACCAATATGGAGAACTTATCCTTTTTATCAGTATTCACACTTATACTTATATCCCCATCCCAAGGATATCCGGTCCTATGATTCAAAGAAACCTTTTCCCCGTCATTTAGCTGAATATCAGAACTACTCTGCACAAACAAGTTGACAAATATCCTGTCCTTTTCTACTGAATAAATAAAGTCCGGCAAAGCGGAAACCATCTTTAAAAACATAGGTGGGCAACATGGGCAATCATGCCAGTCCCAGCGGTGATGGTGATCAGAGACCAACGGATTCTCATAAGTATACCTTGTTCCCTTTAATGAAATCCCTGAGAGAATATTATTATACAATACCCTTTCAAGTTCATCCATGTACTTCCCATCCCTTTCCAGTTCACTCATCTTTTCACTGAAAAAACCAGCTCCTACGGCTGCACATGTTTCCAGATAGGCATCGTTGGGCAAATAATAATCCGGCCCAAACTTCTCGTCAAAGGCAATGGTACCTACCCCGCCATTGACAGACATTCTTTTTCCCACCATATTATCCCACAAATTATTGGCCGTGGTGATATAATTATCTTCATTATTTTCCACTGCCATGGCAGCAATTCCCGTCGAAAGGAGTGTAGCCCTTACAGCATGTCCTTCAATGGTTTTTTGGTCAAATACGGAAATGGAATCCTGAGCATAATCTCCGAAAGATGGTCTGCTATGCTTGCCATACTTTTCAGGGTCTTCATATTTGTTTTCTCTGATCCAGCTATCAGATCTCGGGCCTCCCCATTCATCCCATTTGGGCAAGCCTACATGCTGCCCCCTGCCTTCTATCCAAAACTCCAACAAGTCATAATATTCCTTCTCATCTACAAGAGCACCAATCTTTTCCTTCAACCCTGGATGATTTTTAAACAACAGGTACATGTCCAATAACGCTTCTTCTGGACCGGCATGCGCAGGAATGATATTCAACTTGGGTTTAGGCCCCATTGTCTCATACATATGGTTGGTCATTTTCACGGCCACTTCCAGCAATTTGGTCTTACCGGTGCCCTTATAATAATGTACTCCAGCCTCTATCAACATCCCTGCATTATACACATCGTGCTGCCATCTTAAAAAACCTCCATTCCTTCCCCATTTGCGATCTGGCTCCACCAACTGTGTATAAGTATTGATAAATCCTGTTGTATCTGATGCTTGGGCAGCCGCAATCCTATCAATATAGGCATCTACCCTACTTTCCAAGTCAGGATCAGGTGAATGGTATAAAAAATCTCCTGCAGCCCGAATGGTCTCATACACCAAACCATCATACCAAGGCGGGCCGTGGTGTTCACCTGTACCACGCTTTCCCTCAGCCACCATGTCAAAATTTTTGAAGGCATCCCTTCTTTGTTGGGTTCTGTCATATTCATCCCCCAATCGCCATTCAAGTTGATAATCGCCCTCAAACTTGTCGAAAACATCATTAATAGTCACCGATCGCCAAGTCTCCAGTTTTGGTCCCCAAAAACCTTGGTCGACCTTGACCTCCACAATATTGGAGTTCGCAGCAGATACTGACAGATCCTCCTTTTGCGCATTTGTACTACAGGCCATCAATGCCGCCATGGCAATAATAAGAGGGCTGTTTTTCATTAAAATCTGATTCATATTTTGAGTTATTGTATTGAAAGCTACATTTCCAATATTGTATGGTCAAATATAATAAAAATTTATACTGGTACGAACTGGTATGAAACTTATATTTAATTATTGAATTAAACATAACTTACACTGACCTAAATAGATCAAAAAACTAAACAGATGACTGTTACACAAACTGTAGACCATCAACATTTCAGCTCATCAAAATCGGCAATAATAAGCCTAAAAGCACCAATTCCATCTACACTTGCAAAATTCAGATCGACTTTCGGAGAGTCAGTTTCCAGGGATTTTCAATCGTTTCGATACCATTCTGGTATATTAGACGAGCCATGGTATCGCCCATTTTTCTAAAATCAGTGGATAAAGTAGTAATCCCCCCCCTTAGTATTTCCTTAAGCGGTGTATCATTATATGAGATTATACCAAACTCACTCCCTAATTTAATTTTTTGCAGTTCTGACTGCTTTATGAGTTTCACCATATCACGGTCATCCACTAAAACATAAAGGTCCCCCACTTTAATTTTTTCATCCGCTATCCGGTTCAAATACTGATGCTCCAGTCCAAACTGCAAACAGAACCTTTGCAGTCCATCATATCTTTCCAGAGGCTCTTTTTCATGACTTTGGACCATGAGGATGCGCTTATACTTTAGAATATGCTCCAAACCAGAACTCAAAGCTTCATAAGTATCCTTTTCAAAGTTTTGGGCAACAGAAGGGTACTTACCTTGAAGTTTGGATTCAAAATGATCCAATAAATAGACTTTATCGGCTATTGGCGAAAGGAGCTGTTCAATCCCCTTAAACTTTCCTGTCATGATCACATAGGTAGTATATTTACCTATCGCATCAGTTAGTAGTGTTTCAAAGACCTTTCTATTATAATTATGAAAATAAAGATCCACCGTATCTCCTTTTTTTATGGATCCCATAAATGCATTGTACAAGTCCTCTTTGAACTCATTGAATTCATTGAACAATAAAAAGATATGTTTCCTGGTTTCGACCTTTGTACTGGCCACAAAATACCCTGTTCCCGGTTTCGAATCAATGATTCCCCTAGCTTTCAGGTCACTCAAACCTGCAAAAACTGTATCTCTGGATGAAGCATATTTTTTCCGGAATTCGTTGATAGAAGGGATCCAATCCCCTAACTTAAACTCCCCCCTATTGATCCCATCAATGACATGATTCACTATTTTTTTGTATTTAGCTTCTTTCTTCATTCTTCTTCCTAAAATTGACCTATAACGTTCTCCTCAGCTAACAAATATAATAAAAGTCATACCAGTTCGTACCTATTCAGTTTCTAATTCAATTAATGATAGAGGCTTATTTCCTCAGCAGAAGAATGCATATACCCCGTGGTCTAAAAACCAAACAAAAAAATCCGAGAAACCATCATTCCCCGGATTTTATAACTAACTAAATTTAAGCATCTATTTTTAGGAGAGACACTTTCAATCAAATAACCAAGTGCCCCTAATAACAACCAAAGTAAAACAGAGGCTAGACAAGCATTAAGCGCCATTTTTATTTCTTTGCCAACATTACCCCTTTTTACTAGCCGACATATCAATTATATTAATTTCATTTATAGATGGTAATCCTTGAGCCTTGGTAATATTCAATTTTAGCTTGGTTCCCTGATAATAAACCGGAAATCTGATTACCTTACAATCCCCCATGGATTCGCTGCCTACATAAATCGTTTTACATTTCCCATCAGTCAAAACCTGAATATTATATTCCTTAATCCTATTGGTTCGTATGTTTGAAAAGCCATCATCCAGTTGCTCGCTATCCTGATATTCAAAAATGCTTATTTTGTTAAATTTATTTTCCGGGTCCAATTGAATTTCCAGGAAACTTAACGTGTCCGCAGCAGACCACCTGCTATCCAGACTTCCGTCTGTCACTGCACTGGCCGTGTATTCCTTTCCTTTTTCTCTTAAGGTTGAACTGGCAGATACAGGCATTTTCGCAGAAATAAACTCACCATTTTTTGGTAGTGGTTTATCTTTTTCTATTCCTAATCGTTCACCCAGCTTCATTACCGCATTCGCCTCATATTCGCGTATTTTGCCGGTCTGATCTGGTGGAACATTGATTACCAAGCAGTTGTCATTATCCGTAGACCAATAAAATAGCTCCTCTAATTCATCCAAAGAACGAACTGGTAAATGCTTAGATTTCTGGAACCAGTTCCATCGACTACTGATACAAATAGTATGTTCAAATGGCAAATAATAAGATTTCCCCTCATGTAAATATTGCTTTTTGTCGTAGCGGGTAATCAATTTTGGATCCCACAATCTAAAATCTGATGGAAAATATTGGAAGTAATATTTATTATCCTCCGTCATAGTAGAAGGCAAAGTAAACTTACGCTTGCCTGCTTCATTCAAAATGGTGTGATTCACACTAAAGGCACAATTGGGATTAAAACCTTTGACCAAGGCATAAAGTTGATCCAAGCCGCAATCCTTAGGATCCCTTCTCCAGCCTCCATCCAGCCAAAGTTCTGCAATGGTCCCGTAATTGGTAAACAGCTCTGTCAATTGATTCTTCATGTAATCAATGTACTTCTGAGGATTTTCATCCTTGAAAGTAGGTTCTTTTCTATCCCATAAAGAATAGTAAACTGCAAATTCCAACCCATACTTTTCACAAGCCTCTGAAACGGCCTTTACCACATCCATTTTCACAGGAGAGCTAGCTACATCATAGTCTGTATACTTACTATCCCACAGACAAAACCCGTCATGATGTTTCGTTATCAACGAAACATATCGAAAGCCCGCATCCCTTGCGACCCTAACCCATTGATCAGGATCCAAATCAGTAGGCTGATACTGTTCCACCGGGATACTTCCATCTGACCATTCGATATCAGCAAAAGTGTTAATGCCAAAATGAATAAACATACCATAGCCCCTTTTGATCATTTCCTTCTGAGCCTGATTAGGCTCATTTGCAGGTTTTAAAATCTGAGCATTCATGTCAAATGGGGCTACCAATAATAAAATCACCCCGAATATAATTTGCCAGACAAAATTCATTTTATTCATTTCCGAATCTTAAATATTAACAAAACAAAGCTATAAAAACTAAATAAGGAACAATATCGTAACTAAACGAAAACAATCAAAAACAAAAACCATCTATACAAAGAATTTTATATAGATGGTCTTATCATTGATAAAAAAGGAAAGAAAATGGAAAATCTCTAAAGTGATCAGCCGATGTTTAAGAGTGAAAATTATTATCTACAGTCTACTTCTCTTAGCTAGAGATTAAGTGTCCCCTCAGTTATCTTTATTTTTTGGCTTATACTGAAACAAGTTGAAAGGCAAACTTTCTCCCTCTATCTTTAACACTACCACTCCGTGGGATGGCACCTCAAAAGTCACTTTTTCTGTCTTGGATTTTTCAAAATATTTTCCTGACCATAATTCTGTCATGGAATAACCATTTTCTCCAGATAGCCCTACATCCTTTAAATTAAAGGAAATGTTCTCCTTACTCGATGTACGATTCAACAAGGTCACCGCCACTTGGCCGCTGATGGTAGAAATTAGCGGCTTGGCCCAAACCTCTAAATCCCCATGATCAATCACCCTCCTTGCCTGATAAACCATTGGATCCTGATTGATCGCTATCAACTCCTTGTTGGTCAATATACTCAAGGTCTCTTCCGAAATAGTAGTCAGATCATTACTGGCTATAAGTGGGGAATTAAGCATGCACCACATGGTAAAGTGTGTCTTATCCTCTTCAAAAGTCATTCCCCTTCCCACTTGTAGGATATCCATATCGTTAACATGGCCTGGCCCAGAATACATCCATAAATCTGCATTCTGGTCTATAATCCGCATGATGGATTTAAAATTATTTCCAATATCTGGAGACACCCTCCAAGAATCTGCGATATTGACCACCCACTCTCCTGGGAATTCCCACCGACATACATTGAAGACCACTGACGGGTCCATTTCTCTAATGATTTTGCTGATTTCGGTATACCTCACCTCTTCGGTCAAGCCCATCCAGTCTCCTCCACACCAGTCCACTTTCACAAAATCATAGCCCCAATCTTCAATCATTAGGGAAAGATCCCTGCTTTCATGCCCATATAGACCAACGCCCACTCCCAAAGTATCTTTATCCCAATAAGATGCGCAAGTATTGATTCCCGCATCGGTATAAATCCCTGCTTTCAGTCCTTTACTATGGATATAATCTGCCAAGTCCTTCATACCTGAAGGAAATTTTTCTGGATGAGAATAAAGGTTTCCTTTACCATCCCGACCACCAAAATACCCATCATCCATATTCAAATAGGTATAACCAGCCTCAAGCAGCCCTTGATCCACCATCGCATCAGCCTGTTTTTTTATAATATCCTCGCTGATATTTACCCTGTAATTGTTCCAGCTAGACCAGCCCATCAATGGAGTCTGTGGACGTTGCGCATGCGCATAAAAACCAATGAGCATTAAGAGCAGCACTATATTAATTTTCAAACTATTTGGGTTCATAATTTAGAATGGGTTTGGTTCAATTATTTTAGTTTGGTCAAAAATTTATTTTATACTTTTTTCAATATTGACTGCCCGAATAATATGCTGGATGAAAGCGTTTTCCTTTTTGCTTCCATGCCTGATAATGCCAAGCATTCAAACGACGCACAAAGTCATCAAAGTTCTTGTCTTCCTTTCCAGTCCATGAAAGCTCTGCGAAGGCAGGCATTCTAGGCAGTAAGATATATTCGAGATGATCTACAGAAGAAATAAATTCCGTCCATACAGCTATCTGTACCCCTTTGATGTGCTTGCGCTCCTCTTGGCTCAACTGTTTAGGAAAAGGATGGTATTCATACACCCTTTCCAAAGTATTTATGGAAAAAGAAGGCCCATGAGGCTCTTTTTCTGGATCTTCTTGTACACGATTTAGATACAGCGGATCACTCGGCGTCATGATCACATCATTGCCCATCTTGGCTGCTTCTCCCTAATTACTATTCTGTATTTATAGAACAAGAGTATCTAGGCCTAAAGACCAAAAATATCAGAAGTAACTTAAATTAAAAAAGAAACCGTCCTATAACTTTCCATCTAAATAATTAGATAGAATTATTATAAGACGGTTTCTACCATCTCCCTGCTTTCAGTAATTGAAAATCTAGACTATTATCACTTTAAACTCTCCAAAGTTTTCTCAGCAATCGCTTTATTTCCAGTAGCTATAGAAAGGCCTGCGTCGATATACTGTCCCCCTATATTTTGCTTACAGTGAATAGCAATAGTATTGGTTCCATTTGATACCAAAGCTTTTTTGGCTTCATCAGAAATAGGATTATTGACATAATTGGAAGTAAACCCATCCAATTCTGCTGCCTTAACCCCATTAATATATACCACACATTCATCATCATGATGGATACTTAGACGAATATCATCCAAGTCAATCTTCGAAAGATCTCCCAGCTCGAAAGTTCTTCTAAGCCAAATCCCATCACTTTCCCAAGTAGTGCCATTAATAGCTCCTGGAGTGCCTTTAGACCCAAAACCTGCTCTTCCAGTTTTCCAGCTTGAGGCTAAAAAGTCAGTTTCCGTCCAATTGTTCGCTGGTTTTTCAAAAGTATACTGCCAGTCTATATTTTGCTCCTTTGCGGTTGGAACCAACGAATACACATGGTCCGTTTTTTCTATTATCTTTTTGTTGATACGGGCAATCTTCTCTGGCTCGACCTTCAACACGCGATCATAGGTCATGATCCCATTAAGTTCTATTTCCACATCGGTAATTTCGGTATATACTGCCGCACTCAAGCCTTGATTGGTCTTAAACTGCACCAACATATCCGCAAAGTCATCATACATGGACAAATATTCAGCTTCTGTATTGATTGTAATATATTCTTTCAAATCATCAGGATTCCAAATATGTTCATCCATCTGATAACCAATACCGCCATATTCCCCACAAACAGTGACTTGATAAGGGCTCTGAGCATAGGCTGGTTGTGGGTAACTGTGAACATCGGCCACATCTGCTGCGCCATGATTGGTTCCTCCACTGGCTTCATTAACGACCCTGGAAGGATCCAATCCTTTTACCAAAGCGGAATAATGTTCCGTATCATGCTGTCCTTGGGACTCATTGAAAATCACCCACATCACTATACTTGGCACATTTTTAAGATTGTCCACCATGCGCATCAGCTCTCTAGTAAAGGCCTCCTTGTTAGGTTCTGGTGCAGCATGAGTATAACTACTGGAAGAAGGCATATCTTGCCATACCAACAATCCCAATTTATCCGCCCAATAATACCATCTCTTTGGTTCTACCTTAATATGTTTTCTGGTCATATTAAAGCCAAGCTCTTTGGTCACTTCCAAATCATAGCGCAATGCCTCGTCTGTAGGCGCAGTATACAATCCATCAGGCCAATAGCCTTGATCCAATGGTCCCATTTGAAAAACAAATTCATTGTTCAGGTAAAGTTTTTGGAATTCTCCTTCCTGTTCCACTGAAATCTTCCTCATCCCAAAATAGGTATCTACCACATCGACTACTTTATCCCCATCTTTAAGGGTAATGGTCATATCATACAGAAAAGGGGAATCAGGGGACCAAAGCTTTTGATTCTTGATCGAAATGGCTGTGGGCTTCATAGGCTTGGAATCAACGGTCGCAATCACCTTATCTCCATCTCTAACTTCTGCCGTATACGTCAAGAACCTTCCACCTGAAGTTTCCACGGACAAATTAAGTTGGGAATTGTCTATATCCGGTACCATTTCAAAGTCCACAATTCTATCCTTAGCTACAGGCTCTAGCCATACTGTTTGCCATATCCCCGTTACAGGAGTATACATGATATCTATTTGATTGAGGGCCTGCTTTCCCCTAGGAAAACCTTCTCTAGTTGTTGGATCCCAAACTTTGACCGTAACCGTCTGGGTTCCCTCTTTGAGGTGATCTGTGATATCAAAGGAAAACGGATCATAACCTCCCTCATGTTTCCCTACTGGTCGGTCATTAATAAACACCACCGCTTCATAGTCCACTGCTCCAAAGTGCATGAGAATACGCTGTCCATCCCAATCCTTTGGAACGGTAAACTCCCTACGATACCATAATCGTTCATGGGTGGTTTCTTGTACTCCAGAAAGCGCTGACTCTACAGCAAAAGGTACAAGTATATTTCTTGACAATTTCCCTTTTGGATAAGGTTCCCTCTCCCATGTTCCTGGCTGGAATTGCCAAAGACCATTAAGGTTTTTCCATTCTTTTCTTACCATCTGTGGACGAGGATATTCTGGAAGGACATTTTCTGGATCCACATCCTTGGCAAATTTAGTCATTAAAGGTGCTTGCTTAGGAGTCCACTGCTGGGCATTGGCAGTCATCGCCAACCAAAATAATACAGCAACTCCTAAAAATCTGTTTGTACGCATTAGTAGTTTTGAGTTTAATGTTATTGCTTTAATTTATTTGCTAAAAGGGTTTTGCATTTATAAACAAATCCCAAACCCAAAGTTAAAAAGCACCCAAGCCTTCCAATACTACATATCCTTCAAAAAAGTAAAATAAATCCTTCGCTTACCGCAAATCCGTCGTCACTATAGTATATTTCCATTAATAACCCACGTTTTTTCTTCAAAATACCAAAGGATTATTTTCTGGTGGATTTCAGAGATCAATACAAAACAATAAAAGTCTTATTCTTTCTGTATTGAAATCATCATCTTAATTATTGACATTTACCTCTGGGCAAACAGCTCCAATAATACCCTAAGATAAATCTGAAAATAACTGGATAGTAAAAGCTATACAATGATCCGTCGAACCTATGTTTTTCAACAAATCAAGGTCGATCTTCGTTTTAGATTACTCGATTAAGTTTAAAAAAGAACAACAATTACCCAACCCCTTAAAGCAAACTAATAATATTCATAAGTCCCTATTGATGGCTAAGAAGACAATTAATACAATCATTCGATACACATTATTTCTGACTCTAATTATTCTAGTCTTTGGAACAATTGCTTACTCCTATACCAAAGTAGCTCCCCAGTTTGGAGAGAGCCCCGAAGGTGATTATTTATCAAGGATCAACAATTCACCCAATTACGACGGAAATCAGTTCATCAACCTAATTGAAACGAGCACAGGATCATTATGGGATGTATTGCCATTATTGCCTGAACTTCTATTCTCTGAACAAAGTGCTCCCAGCAGGCCATTAGAGGTTAATTTCGAATCTGTCCTTGACAAAAAAACAGATAGCTTGTGTCATATCACCTGGTATGGTCATTCTGCATTTTTAATTGAGCTGGAAGGAAAGAGAATTTTGATCGACCCGATGTTAACCGGGAATCCTTCTCCCCTTCCCATTGGCACAAAAAGATTCCTGTATGAATCCTCCATTCCAATAGAAAAACTGAATGATATTGATGCGATCATCCTATCCCACGATCACTATGATCATTTGGACTATCCATCCATTCTCCAGTTAAAGGAAGTTACCAAGCATTTCTATACACCACTAGGAGTGGGCGCCCACCTTAGCGCGTGGGGAATTCCAGCCTCAAAAATCACTGAATTAGATTGGTGGGAAGAGGCAAAATTAAACTCCATAGAAATCATTGCCAGCCCATCCCGTCATTTTTCTGGCAGGGGATTAACAGACCGAAATAAAACCCAATGGGCCAGTTGGATTATCAAATCTGAAAATACTTCCATTTACTTCAGTGGTGACGGTGGCTACGGTCCCCACTTTAAAGAAATCGGCAAAAGACATGGCCCCTTTGATTTGGCTCTAATGGAATGCGGACAATACAATGACGCCTGGCCAGATATCCACATGCTTCCTGAACAAAGTGTAACTGCTGGGAAGGGAGTTAAAGGAAAAATATTAATGCCAATCCACTGGGGAGCCTTTAGCTTATCTACCCATTCTTGGACCGAACCGGTAAAGCGATTTAAAAAGGAAAGTGAGCAACAGAATATGACCATGATCCACCCTGTTATCGGCCAACGGGTACAACTTGGAAAAGATTACCCACAAGAAGAGTGGTGGTTGAAATATATGAGTGAATCCAGTCATTAATTCTTCTAGATGATAATAATGAAAGTAAAAAGCACCCCTTAAAAAATTCAAAGGGGTGCTTTTTACTTTTCCAACACTAAACAGGCTCATTGCTATCTACTAAAATCTTATGAACATGTACTCCTAAATGATAAAGATCTTGCTCTGAAGCCATTTCCATGGCCTTTTGAGCTGCAGGCATCTCCCCTCTTCCAAACTTCCCTAATCCTATCAGGTAATTACAATGGATATGATTGCGCACATTTAGGTCCTCATCCCAAATCAACAAATCAGGCAAGGAAACTGCGAAATAATCAATTTTGATATCATCAAAAATATGGGTTTCTCCATAATCCACCAGTTTATTGAAGCGCTTCAATGCAGCTGTTTTGTCACCTAATTTCAATAAGGCCAACCCTTGATAGAATATTTTATCTGGTTGCTGATCATTATAATACAATGCGGGGCTTGGATCACTCAATCCTTCAGAGGCTTTATTCCAGGCATCCTTTGCTTTTTGCTGATCGCCTAAGCCCATATAAGCACATCCCAACCAATAAAACACATCATTTTCCTGAGCGCCAAAAAGCTTGCCTTCCCCTAGATTATGAGGATATTTTTGCGCTGCTTCTAGGTATTTAACCGCCAACTCAAATTCCTTTTTGGAAATAGCAGCTTTGGCAAGCTCCACATTGCAAAGGATGTACTGAGCAGGCACTTTCCCTTCACCTCCTTCCCATGGATGGAACTGTCTGCTCATTAAAAGATCTAATGCTTTCTGGTGTTCACCCAGCATATTCAGCAGGGTAATATACTCGAGATATACATCGTCCCTGTAATTAACTAGCTCTATATGTTTCTCCAAAAACAACCTACGTACTGCAGGCACCATATTTACCTTTTTGTAAAGCTGGTCCAGCTCCATCAATAGCCTTGGGCTCTTATCCAAAGCGAATGCCTTTTCCAACAGCTTTTGTGCTTCATCCTTTCTATCAAATTTATTATAGTAGATCAAAGAAAGGTTTCTCAATACCAATGGTGAATCTCCATTCAGTGCCAGGGATTTTTCCCAACAACTTCTGGCATCCTCATAATGCCTCTTGGCCAACCAGAAATTCCCTAAATAATATAAGGCTTTATCATCTTCACTATTAGCTTCAATGGCCGCCTGAAGCATCACCACTTCCTCCAGTCTATTAGGGAAACAATAATCTGTAGGCATCTGAGTAGCTAGTTTATAATAATTTAAAGCTTGCTCCATATGTCCCAATTCAGAATGGAAATAGCCCATCGCATAACAAACCATTGGGTAAACTGAGTCCTTGCCTTCAGTATGGACTTTCAATAAGGCGATTGCCTCTTCATAAAGCCCTGCCTGCGCATAATCCAAAGCATATTCCAAATAGTTATGACTATAATCCCGGATCAGTTCCTTTAAATAAACTTCGTCCGCTTCCTTTCGACTGATCAAATACTTTTCAAAAAGTACTCCAAAATTGAATTTATCGATTTCCAAGGAGGAGCTAATCAAAGCATTTACCTGTTCTGCCCTACCCAACTTACGTAAAATAGCCACCTTTAAATGCCTTGCTTTGTGGTTATGCCAGTTTCTGATTAGTGACTTATCTACCAATTCAAGGGCTTTATCCAAGTCTCCACGGATCAACGCTATTTGCGCTAAATTGAAATAACCAGCGTCCTGCCACGCCGCATTCCAGCAAGACTTAAAAAAGGCATCATAAGCCTCATCCAATTTCCCCTGTAACCTCAAGGCTACTCCCTTATTGAAATAAGGTTCACCGTCATATGGGTTTGGATTGAATTTGGTAAGCGTATCTATAGCTACCTGAAAATGCACTGTTGCTTCCTCAAACTTGCCAGTCCTCATTAGGTACAAGCCCAGGGCATTATTGGACCTTACATCCCCAGCATCTCGGCTAATGGCCTCTTTGTAATAATCCAAAGGACTATAAGTCGCATGCCTATACTGCTCAATATGAAGCCCTGTCAGATACAGCTCCTCATTGGTTTTTATGTCTTTAGGATCTTTGGCTGCTTTGGCTGCTTCAGGAACTGGTTTAAGTTCTTCAGCCCTTTGTTTCCAATCTACCAATACGCGTCCACTATCATCCTTCACTTCAACCGACAATTCCCCTACATGCCCTGATAAATCTATCGATTGGCGGAACACACTTTCCGGATTTAAATCAAAGACTGATTCCCATAATACCTTATTATTATGTAAAAGGATTATCCGGCTGTTTGGAAACACACCTGTAGCATACACTACGCAATTTGCTTTTCCATCTTCGATCGTGAGATTTAGCATTGCATCTTTTGTAGCATTTTTCACCACTCCTACCTCTTGGTAAGGCATAAAATACTGGGTAAAATCACGTTCTTCATAAGGTTGTATCCAAGAAAAATCAGGCTGATTATCCGTATAAACCCCACACATCAATTCAATATAGGGACCATTACGATCGGTCAAATTCCGGTCCCAAGCATGTCCGAAATCACCATTCCCCCAAGTCCACTGCTTCTTGCCAGGTGAAACGTGGTGATCTGCAATATGCAGTAACCCTCCTCGGGTATCATTCTCATAGCCCCCTACAAAATCAAAATCCGAATTGACCGCCATATAGGAAGTGGGCACTGGAATATTCTTATATCGGGAAATATCCACTCCAGCAGAATAATCTACTTTATAATATGTTCCTGTGGCAATTGGAAAACGGGACACATCTCTTTTCCCATGGTCAAAGACAGCATTGACATCTTCCGGGAATACTGATTGGTAATGGTCATTTACTGCAACCGCTGGGTTGGCCCACCAAAGAAAAGTCTGCGGATGCGGAGTCCTGTTATAGAGTTTGCCTTTAATCTCCAAATAAGCTTTATCTGGGTGTAGGGTGAATCCCGCCATCCCTTTGGTGCGGAACATACGTTCCACTTCACTCACCCAAACCGTCACGCTTCCATCTGCATTCTCCTCAATGGTAGAGTCAACGGGATCATAGGTGCTTGGCCTATGGTGCTGTGGCCAGTTAAACTCAATACCACCAGAAATCCAAGGTCCTGTCAACCCTACCAATGCAGGCTTGATCACTTCATTATAGTAGACAAAATGTCTTTGCTTCACCTTATCATAGGCCATCTGAATACGACCTCCAAGGGCTGGCAGCACCATTATTTTTATATAACGGTTCTCTAGATAAATTACATCCCATTCTTTATCGATTTTCTCATCACTGATCTTCTCAATGACAGGGTTAGGATAAACAGATCCACTACTCCCCTGATAAACCCTCTTTTCCAAGAAAATGGGGTATGTCTCTGCCTTACTTACTTCATAAGTAGGAATGATCACTCTTTCCTTCCAAGCTTTTACCTTTTCAAAGCTGCTCATATATTTTATCTTAAGAATTCTGTTTCTATTTCTTCCAAACTTTTGCCTTTGGTCTCTGGTAATTTTTCCCTTATAAATAAAAAGCCCAACACACTGATACCACTATAGACCCAAAAAGTACCATATGCTCCTAGTTCGCTGTTTAATAAGGGGAAGGTAAAGGTCAGCACAAATGATGCTACCCAAAGGCTGAAAGTGGCAATTGACATGGCCAGTCCACGCACCCTATTGGGGAATATTTCGGATAGTACCACCCAGGTGATCGGAGCCAGAGACATCGCATATACTGCTATTGCAGAAATTACCAAAACTAAAATAGGAAGGCCTGTCCAACCAAGGAAATAGCTTAGCCCAAGGACAAAATAGATGATGGCCAACGCTCCGGAACCAAATAACATCAGCTTTTTACGCCCCCAATTATCCACCGTTCTCATGGCCATCAAAGTAAACACCAAATTCACACTACCTGTGATTACAATATTGAAAAGCATGTCTCCTACACTGTAACCTGCGCTACTGAAAATTTCTTCCGCATAATTAAATATGACATTGATACCGCACCACTGTTGGAAGATGGCCAGTACTATTCCCAAAATTAAAATGGGCTTAATTTTGGGTGCATTTAAATCCTTAAAATGGACTTTGTCATCCTTCTCAACTAAGGTTTCTTTGATCTTTCTGACTTCCTTTTTGGCATAATTCAAACCTCCTATTTTGCTCAAAATATGGGTAGACCTGGCCTCTTCCCCTATTTTCAAAAGAAACCTTGGGCTTTTTGGCACTGCAAACATCAGCAAGAAAAAGGCAGCAGCAGGCAGGATCTCAGCCCAGAACATCCATCTCCAGCCCATAGTACCATTCCAAGAAGCCTGCATAGCAGATGAAGAAATACCTTCCGGAACAGGTTCGGCAATAAGATAATTGGCAATCTGTGCGGCCAAGATCCCTACGACAATCGTCAATTGATTGATAGCCACAAATCTCCCTCTCAATTCCGCAGGAGCCACCTCTGCTATATACATAGGTGACAATGTCGAGGCCAAGCCTATTCCCACACCACCTATCAATCTGTATATGATAAACCAATAAAAATCGTCTGCATATCCGCTACCAAATGCTGAAATCAGAAATAAAGCTGCTGACCAAATCAAAGGGTATTTTCTCCCATATTTGTCAGACACAGTACCCGAAAGCATGGCCCCAAAAATACAGCCTACCAAGGCACTGCTCATGGCCCAGCCCTGTAGCTGTGGAGACTGGTTAATTTCAAAAAACAGCTCATAAAAGGGCTTCGCCCCTCCAATAACCACCCAGTCATAGCCAAACAGCAGCCCTCCCATGGCAGAGGTAAAGGCCAAAGCCAACAGGTAGGGTGAATTATAATTCTTATTGCTCATAGTTGTTTTAGGTTATTCAAATTCATTATTAATCAAAAAGAGCTTGGTGTAAATTCCCCGCTTTGATCTTGAGGAATTATGCATTAAACAAACTTAGCCTAATATAACTTAGTAAAAATGGATAAAAACATTCTTAACATGGACAAAAACACAAAATTGAAATTATATCAATTAATATTTATGATATATTCGTTGTATCAACAAATTCATAGATGCCGTGAAAAATAAGGCCCTGATAAAAGCAGGTTTTATTGGTGAAAAAATGACCGTCATCCCAAGAGGCCTGCTTAAAGACTATTCCAATTCAGCAATTAATCGTGACCTTTTCCTCACCGATATTGGCTACTTCCCAAAAGCCCTGCACCATTTCCGAAAGAGGCCCAAGGGGTGCTCTGAACACATATTAATTTATTGTATTGAAGGATATGGTTCGGTTGGGATAGAAAAGGATGAATTTCAATTAACGCCCAATTCATTTTTAATTATAGAAGCTAATAAAGCCCATTACTATTATTCTGAAAAGGAAAATCCTTGGTCCATATTCTGGATACATTTTTCCGGCAATCATTCACAGGAAATATATAGGCGTTTTGCTGGACAAAACTATGGAAAACCGATTATTATCCCCTTTGAAAAAAATCGAATAGCAGAGTTTGAATACCTGATTGACATCTTTAAAAATGGCTTATCCAAAGAGGTTTTCGAATATTCCAGTATGCTACTCTACAAAACTTTAGGTTCATTTATTCATTATTCACTAAAATCCACTAAAAAGACCGAATCAAACCATGATCAATTGATCAATAATATCATTAATTACCTCAATGAGCATATTTATGAAACTGTAAAAATCGAAGACATCTCAAAAGCGTTTAACAAATCGCCTTCATCAATTTTTACCTTATTCAAACAAAAAACAGGACACTCGCTTATTCATCATTTTAACTTATTAAAAATCCAGAAAGCCTGTGAACTTATCAATCTAACTTCATTGTCCATCAAAGAGATCAGTTTTCAACTGGATTTCCAAGATCCGCTTTACTTCTCCAGACTATTTAAAAAGTACATGGGAGTTCCTCCTTCTAAGTATAAAAAGAATTTGTAAACTTTCTCTTGGGAAGAAAAGACCTGTTTCTTTCCTTTCATTTGAGCTCAGCCCAAAGTTTATAGGCCTTTTCTATTTCATCAATAATAGAATGGCATATGGCCTCTAATGATCCGCCCTTGATTTTATGTTCAATTGAAAGTGTCGCTTTTTCCCCTTTTTCATGCTGATAATCCCCTTCACAATACCACTTTTTCACCTTATTCGTCGACATTTCAAACTCTATGACCAGCTTAAAATTTTCATCGGATTTTTCTTCATTCTCTATAAAAATCAAGGAAATCAAATCTTGATGTAGATTGTCCGATTCTGCCTTTATCGCCATCTTCAAATTGTTCAAGCCTGAAAAGGAAATAGTTTTTCTTAATGGTACCATATCAATTGTTTTGCCTTGCTCCTTTCTTCAAGTTACAAAATTTAATCCCCAATTAAACCTCATTTTACCCAAAAAGAAACTAAAAAAGCATCCCGATTTCTCGGGATGCTTTTCTCTTGAATGATCAATTATTCTCCAACGCTAATAAGTCAATTTAAATGCTTCAAATTCTCCTTGACTATTACCTTTAACAAAAACCCCAGGCTTTACCCCCCACTGCCAAAAAGACAAGAAATCACCGACCAAAGGAGCGTCTCCTTTGCCTTCCAAAGCAACCTTAATCCATTCACCTGATTCAGATTGATAAGAAAAGCTCACTTTATGGCCTTCTAATACTTTAGCCTTTAAAGAAATCTCCTCTTCTATTCCTATCTCCACAGCCTCCAACTTTTGGTAAGCTCCACCACGGATTTCAAACAGTTCCAATCCCTCGCTCTGAAGCACCAAACCAATCATATTCTCATGAGTACCATATAAAACTAAGCCTTTCGAAACGTCTTGCTGCAAATTTAATTTGACCTCTGCTTCATAATTTGCCTTTTCAGGCACCAAGTTGATGACTGCTCCGAGACCTTTATCAGACATATCCCCTTTTCCTGATAATTTTAAACGACCATTCTCTAACTTAACATCTGGAGAATAACTTGACAAATCCCATCTCCAGTGGGCAGACAATTCATTTCCATTAAAATCATCTTCAATATCAATTGGTTCCACTTGCCCTGAAGACTTACTAATCAATTCATTGGTCTTAAAATAAGGCCATCCCGTCTGTTCATCCCAATAAAACTGGTTGATCAATCCGGACCTCCCCAAATATGGAAAGCCATCCTTCGCATAAGCATGATAGATATAATACCAGTTTCCGGACTCATTCTCTATAGGGGTACCATGTCCGGGACATTTCCAATCACCAAAATCACTCAATATAGGATTGCCTTCATATTTTTCCCACGGACCAGTGACTGATTTAGCACGGGCTACTCCCACCTTATAATCACAACCTCCACCACAACATGCTGCTCCCGAATACAATAAATAATAGTAACCATCCTTTTTCACCATGGACTGCCCCTCTATGCCCCCTCTTTCCCAAGTATCTGCCTCTGCAGTGACTACCTCAAACACTTCTCCTTTTAATTCCAGCCCATCTTTGGTCATACCTGAACCCAAAATCTGGATAGGCTTATCAGGATTCAGACCATAAGCTTTCCAAGTGACATAAAGCTCTCCTCCATCATCAAATACAAAAGCATCTATGCTTTCTGAGCCCCATTCGATCAACACACCATGGTCCTCAAATCCCTTACTGATATCCTTGGTAGTGGCTACTCCTATGCAGGAAACCCCGTTTTTTCTTTTGGCAGTATAATAACAATAAAAGGTACCATTATGATAAAAAAGCTCAGGCGCCCAAAAACCGGACTTGGCCCACTCTGGCGTTTCTGCAAAGACATAGCTTTCAAAAACCCAGTTCTCCAAATCCTTGGAACTATAAATAGGATAAATTGGAGCCCAATCATTTGAAGTACCGCATGCATAATAAGTTCCGTCAACTTCAATTACAGAAGGATCCGGAAACTCACCTCGAATAATGGGATTTGAGATGGAAACTGACTGCTCAGAAACTTGCTTTTGTTTTTTTCCTCCACAGGCAAAAAAACAAAAGACAATAAAGATGAAAGCATACTTGCTCATAGTTTATATAGGTTTATTAGTATAATTAGGGTTAATTTTTTCTTTAGCTTTCAAGCCAAAATATTTTGGGACTACCAAAAATAGGGAGAGGAAAACTTCTAATTTATTTGGCTCAATTTGCCCTAGCTTTCAATCAGTTCTCCTACTGCTATTTTTTTAGCCTTCCTGCAAGGCTGGTGCAAAGCAATACTGCATATAAAACCAGGACATCCTTTTTGGTAAACACCCTGATCACTTATGTTTTGATCTATTTATTGTACAATTTATATACTTCAGAACCAGCGCTCAAAAATGCACCGGTACCATAAACTTCTGTTTTATCCGACCATGCTTTACCCGGAGCTGCACCTATTGGCTGCACATAACCTAGCATACCATCATCAGTGATATGGGAAACCATCGCATTCCAAGCCTTCCTCACAGCAGGTTCGTATTCCTCAGCATCCAACAAGCCTTGGTTGATCCCCCAAGCCAGTCCAAACGTAAAGAAAGAGGACCCACTGGTTTCAGGGGTTGGATAGAATTCCTGTCCCAATAGACTCATTGCCCAGTGTCCTTCTGGTGTCTGGATCTCCAAAAGCTTTTTGGCCATTTTCTTATAGATTTTGGCGAAGTATTTATACTCCTTTGAGTTTGTCTCCAGTTCAGTTAAAATATTGGCCAATCCAGCAAACACCCAACCATTCCCTCTGGCCCAAAAGACCTTGGTTCCATTGTCTCTTTGGCTTATATAACGTTCATCTCTGTAGTACAAATGCTCCTTTTTATCGAAAAGAAAATCTGTGGTCGCTTTATATTCCTTTACCATAAAGTCGAGGTACTTTTGCTCCCCTGTGATTTTATAAAGCTTGGCCCATACTGGCGGTGACATAAACAAGGCATCACACCAATTCCACCTATCTTGGTGATATGGTGTACCCCAATTCAACAAGCTATTGGAAGGATGATAAAGGATAAAATCAAACTGCTTGATAGTTGGTGCCAACATGGCATCATTACCATACTTCCTGTAGAGTTCTGCATATAATTGACCAACCGTATGATCATCTGCATGATATTTCCTTCTATGCAGGTCCCAGTCATGTTCATCTGCTATTCCTTTCAACCATTCATAATATTTATCATCACCAGAAAGCTCAGCCCACTTAACCATTCCCACATATAAAGCCCCATTGGTCCAGTCTAGAGGATGATGGGGCTTACTATAACCGCTATAACTATAACGAAAATGTTCAATTTGCCAGTCCGCAACTCTTTTCATTTCATCTTTGACTGCTTGTGGATCAATCGTTTGGGCCGAGGCATTCAATTGTGTCGCTAGTAAAAAAATAAGGAATAACTGTAGTCTAAGGAATTTCATAAGTTTAGGTTAATTGGTGAATAAATCACAGATTCAGTAACTGCAAACCACTAAGATAGAACCAAAAAACATTTTTTAATTCCCCATTTATATATTTTACACTATATAGTTTTTAAAAAATAGCATTCACATTCTTTGCCTTAAGTTTATCTCTACCATCTTTCTCATCACTTCTTGAAGCACCAATTTAACAGACCACCTCCACCAAACAACATTATTCACCTAAAAATCAATAGATTATGATCACTTTTATAAAATTTCTCAATTAGATCAATTTAGTACTCCCTACTGATTTGGATAATTTATACATTAAACAAACACAAAGGATGTTTTATAAAGTCAAAAAGTTCAAACGATGATTTATACAAAATATATTTGGAGACTTTTTTGGTTACTGATAATAGGATCTCAAGCCTGCACGCCCAAAGGACCAGAATTTGTCGACGAACTGGACTTGGTCATTACATCTAGGGACAACAATATCAATTTTGATGACTTTTTGACTTATACACTAGCCGACAGTGTGGTCTTTATAAGCAACGAAGATGAGTCACTTGCTGAAGAAACGGAAGATTTTCTCCTTACTGAAGTCAATGAAAAATTCAGTACATATGGCTGGCAAGAAGCACAAGATCCCGCATCTGAGGGATCTGATGTGATCCTTCTTATCACGGTTATTAATACCGTCAATTTCAATTTAGTGGGTTGGTGGGACTATTGGGGCTGGTGGCCAGGCTGGGGCTGGTATTCACCCGGATACCCTCCAGGGGGATGGTATCCGGGATATCCAGGTGGATGCTGCTATTTTGGGGGAGTTTACTCGTACCGGGAAGGAACTGTATTGATAGAAATGATCACACCAAACGGAGTTACAGTCAACAATAACAATGCTCCAAACCCCATACCTGTTATATGGACAGGGGCATTGAATGGTCTACTTAGTGGTAGCCAAAGCAATATAGAAAACAGGATCAGCTCAGGCCTTGAGAGAATGTTTATAGACTCTCCCTATTTAAATAAATAAATTAAAGTCACTTAAAGATGCTTAAAAAACACCTTATACCTATCTGTCTTGTTTTGGTCATCGGCCTTATCAAATCATACCCGGCCTTTTCCCAACAAGAAGGAAGCAATAAGTTTACCTTACATTATAGCCCGTCTACTACAATAGGCGACGCGAAAGAATTTGTTGATGACTTCAGTTTTAGAGGGTTTGGTGTAGCCTATGAATATTTTATCAAATACAACTTATCCATTGGTATCAGCTCCGGATTATCCACTTACTATTCCTCTAGTGATGGACCGGTCTCTAATATTATTGAGCGGAACAATAAAACCATTGTCTTAACTGCCAAAGAATTTAATTATATCAACTCCATCCCCGTTTTGCTAACCTCCAGCTATTATTATGGTGATTCTGGAAAAGCAAAACCATACCTGTCTTTAGGAATTGGAGGCTATAACGTGCTAAGATGGAAAGAAATAGGGCTTTACCGTTTTGAAGACAATAAGTTTCTGTTTGGAATAGCTCCAGCAGTAGGGGTTTCTGTCCCAATCGCCTATTCCAGCAGCTTGGATTTAGGCATTCGGTACAATCAGGCTTTTGGTGAGGACAGTTTCAGCAGCATGGATTTCCGTTTAGGATTTTCTTGGTTTTATTAATTGGCATTTTAGCTCCATAATCGTCTCACATATTATAATGCCTGTTTAATATCCACAACATTCCTTTCATTAAACGGCTATTTTTTAGATCAACTCTACTCCCAATTTGCCCAAATGAGAACCAAAGGCAATAATCAAACAAGAAATTACTGCTCCTACGCTAATGGCAAAAAAAGATTGTCTACGCGGTAATTTGAAAATATAAGCCGCAATAGTTCCCATATAAACCCCGGTAAAAGGCAAAGGAATCATAACAAAAACCATAAGGCCCCAAAAACCATATTTTTCTATTTTATCCCCAACCCCATTCTTTGCTCTCCTCATCAGTTTAACTGACTGGTTCTTATAGACCTTATGTTTCCAAAGCTTTGCATTGAAGGTATCTATAAGGAACAATAAAATCGGAAAAACCAATAAATTAGCCCCCAAGCCCACCAAAAGGGCTAAAATAGGATCCAAACCATTGATTACGGCATATGGAATCCCCACTCTGGACTCTCCAAAAGGAGAAATACTCAATAGAAAGGTATGAAGAATAATATGTATCATTTTGGCAATTATAATAGCATGGAATACCCAATGGAAGAGCGTCAAAATCGCCACCTTCTCATCAATGGTCTCCCACTAAAAGAAATAGAATTATTGAACTTTAGGAATTAGCTTATCGCCCTGTAAGGAGGTGCCCTTCCTATAAAAACATGGGCCAGGTCAAATATTGGGTTGTCAACCGATATAAATAAAAAATTAGCATCAAAGGTATTTTTGCCCAGTGATAGGGAACAAACCCTTATAAAGAAATTCTTTACCCTTTGATGGTCATCTTCATTAGAATGCTTTTTGATTTTTTGAGCAAATGGACGGTATTGGGCTTTCCCTTTTAACGCCACCATTTCTACCTTACTCAGGATTTCACCATGAGGCAATGTATCATATACCGGCTTTAGCTCCTCTTCAGAACAGAAGAGGATAACTGCAGTTAACAGCACTAAGTTGATCGATATTTTTATGATTTGATACACTTTCAATTATTTCATCTTCTGACTTAAGGACAAATTAATCACACAATAACAATCAATTCTCCTTTCATCAGGTTCTTTCACGCTGCAAATTAAATGCAATTCTAACAAAAAAATAAATTCATCTCTCGGGTTTTCTACCCAAGAGATGAGTTATTTTCATATTAGCCTTTCAAAGCCTCCATTCTGACACCTTCCACATCATCTGGAGCAATGGGCAATGGCGTCCCTAATAAGTCTGCCCCATCCGATGTAATAACGAAATCTTCCTCTATCCTGATTCCTCCAAAATCCCTGTAGGTTTCCAGCAGGTCATAATTGATATAAGCATCAATCTGTCCAGTAGCCTTATACATATCAATCAGTTCAGGAATTATATATATACCAGGTTCAACGGTGATCACATTGCCAGTAGCTAATTCCTTGCCAAGTCTCAGTGATTTCAGGCCAAACTCTGTTGATTTTTTCAACTCAGGAGTATACCCCACATATTGCTCGCCGAGGTTTTCCATATCATGAACGTCCAATCCCATCATATGTCCTAAACCGCATTGGAAAAACATGGTGTGTGCACCTGCTGCTACGGCTTCTTTTGCATCCCCCTTCATCAAACCCACACCTTTTAATCCTTCTACCAAAGTCTCAGCAGCCAACAAATGGACATCCTTAAACTTCACCCCTGGCTTCAAAGCCTCCACAGCAGCCCTGTGGGACCTATATACGATTTCATACAGCTCTCTCTGACGCGTATCAAATCGAGCACTTACAGGGAAAGTTCTGGTCATATCTCCTGCATAAAATTCCGGTGACTCTGCTCCGCTATCAAAAAGAAGTAAATCTCCGTCCTTGATAGTATTACCGTAATAATGATTGTGAAGGGTTTGCCCATTGATGGTCGATATCGGTGGAAACGACAAAGCGGCATTTTTGTCCCTAGCTACTTTTGTAGCAATAGCCACCAACTCATACTCTTTCATGCCCGCCTTTGCCGCTTTCATTACGGCCAGATGTAATTCAGAAGTTGTTGTAACGGCCTTTTCCAATTCTACCAATTCTTCCTTAGACTTGATATTTCTTTGCTCGGCCACTGCTTGAATAAATGGCACCGAAGCCATGGCCTCCACCTCTTCCACTGACTTTTTGAAAATCTCCCTCAGCTTCAACACATGTTCTCCTCTATATGGAGGCAATACCTGACAGTCTTTTTTTATCGTATTCGCTATTTTGGACAAAGGAGCTGTATAGCTCACGCCAACTTTTTCTGCCAGCTCGGCAATGGTTGGCTGGGGACCGGTCCAAACAATATCGTCTATCTCGTAATCATTTCCGAAAATATAATCCTTGTCCTCGTCACAATCTATCACCCCCACCAAACCTGGAAGGGATAATCCAAAATAATATAAAAAGGTACTGTCCTGACGGAAGGGATACCAGTTGTGTTTAAAATTGATACTTGCCTCTTCATTGCCTAAAAACAATAACTGGCCGCTACCCATCTTTGCTCTTAAATGGGCTCTTCTTTCTTTGTAAATCTCTCTATTAAACATTATATATGGGAAGGTTATATATCCTGCAAAGGTCTTAAAGTATTTTTGCTCAACAAAAAAAGAACTGCAATAATTCCAGTCCTTCCTCTTTAGCACTGGCTTTAAACCAAAAATGCCAGCGCAATCAAACTCCGCTGGCATTCGTAACCTTTGTCTATCAAATAGCCTTTCAAGGAACTGTTTGAATCATATTTGAACGAATTAGAAAGAAAAATCATACTGCACTCTGAACCTCCAACTGGAAGCCCTTCTATTAACCGATGCCCTGTCAAAATCAAAATAAGTCACATCAGTAGTCAACTTGCTCCTATGCTCCGCAAAGAAAACATTAAGCGCAAGGGCATACTCTTCGGTAGTATTTCTAGGTATCGCCCTGTCAGGCTGATAGAAAGCATATCTTCCGGCTACTTCAAACAAAGGGTTTTCTTGCGCTCCTCTTTGGTGGTTCACCACATAACCTGCCTGGCCATAATACCCCTCTAGATGGTGGTCGGCTGCCCAACCACGTGTATCTAGAATCCTTTTACGATGATACTCACTCTGCCAACTGAAGCCTTTATATTCAAAAGCTGATTCCAGCACATATTGATCAACCTGATACTGGCCTGGCTGGCCAATATCTTCATATCCTTCCAAATCTCCACCTCCTCCAGATGAGAACCTGGTATACATACTTGTATTGGTGGCTCCAGCAGCGGCTATGGAAGCCTGAGGACTCGTGAAGTAGGTCAAATCAGACCCATTGAAATCGACTCCGTCTCCTAAAAAATTCCAATATACTTTGCCCACATACATCAAATGGTGGTCATCATTGTCCCTTGCTCCTCTACCATTACCAGTCAAAATGGACAAACTATAATTAAAGTCCAACAAATTCCCATTATCTATTCGTCCATATGCAGATACTCCTTGCTGCCTATCCAAGGTAAATGGACGATTGATTATAGAACGTTCCAACATTTGCTGCTTACCGCTGGAAATGGACCTTTCTCTGGAGTAATCAATTTTCCATTGCCCCACCTTAAAACTAAGCCACTTAAACTTTTCCAACTTCACTTCAAAATTCAACAACCTATTCGCTCCTAATTCATATTCAAAATAGTACTTTAACCATGGCTGATGAGCAAATCCTCCTACCTTAAGCCTAGCCCTATTAATTTTGAAAATATTTCTGGTTTGTACTTCAAAATCATCAAAAGTGACCGGATCTTGATCCCCTGGATAGGCGTATCTAAACTGAAGCCTTCCTCCAATCTGAAGTCTATATTTATTATCCGGACTTGTAAATTGAAAACCTCTGGTGGTATATTGAACATCGACTCTAGTTGAGTCATTTTCTTTAACTTGCACAGCATTTGCTTTTACCGTAATCACAGTGATTAGGACAAATAAGGCAATGGCCTTCCTTAATTCCATAAGAATTGCTTTTTTTATAAAGATATAATTTTACTTTTTCTATTGTCAAAGATTCCTTGCATATATCTGACAATAACTCAGCGGATGATAAATCAGTCTCTGATATTTAGGCTGCAAAATTATATTTAATATTTCTCTCCAAAACCTTATCAATATTATCCTTATGTTAATATTTATATCAACATATTAATACAATCGTAACAACGTGATTAATATCTTGGGAGATTAAATCTTTAACCTAAATCCTTTTATTAGCAGTTCCACCTTTTTTTCTATCTTTGTGGAGAAATATTGTCTTAACTATTCCTACAACAAATACACACATGATGCCTGAGGTTAAACTCTTTGCTGGGACCAATACCAAAAAACTTGCAGAATCAATCGCCACCAACTACGGCCAGGAATTAGGAAAATTAACACTATCCAAGTTCAGTGATGGAGAAATGTCACCAAGTTTCGACGAGTCTGTACGTGGATGCCATGTTTTCCTTATCCAATCGACCAACCCCAATGCTGACAATCTATTAGAGTTGTGCCTGATGATCGACGCTGCAAAGAGAGCCAGTGCCTATAAAGTTTGTGCAGTAGTCCCTTATTTCGGATATGCCCGGCAAGACAGGAAAGACAGACCAAGAGTTTCTATTGCCGCTAAGCTGATCGCCAATATGATCACCTCTGCCGGTGCTGATAGGATCATGACCTGTGATTTGCACGCCGGCCAAATACAAGGATTTTTCGACATTCCTTTGGATCATTTAAATGGATCAGCTATTTTTGTGCCCTATTTGAAAAGCCTGGATTTAGGGGACAATCTTATCTTTGCATCACCAGATGTAGGAGGTGTAGGAAGAACCAGAGCTTATGCCAAGCATTTTGAAGTAGAAATGGTTGTTTGTGACAAACACCGAAAGAGAGCTAATGAAGTGGCTTCCATGCAAGTAATTGGTGAGGTAGAAGGAAGGGATGTTGTTTTGGTAGATGATATGATAGATACTGCCGGAACCATCTGCAAGGCCGCCCAAATCCTTTTGGATAAGGGAGCCAATTCAGTTAGGGCGATCGCGACACATGGTGTTTTGTCAGGAAAAGCCTATGAAAATATTGAAAACTCTGTTTTGGAGGAACTAGTCGTCACAGATACCATTCCTTTAAAAAGAGAGTCTTCAAAAATCAAGGTATTGACAGTGGCTGATTTATTTGCCAAAGCCATTCATGCCGTGACAGGCAATGATTCTATCAGTGCCCTGTTTATTTAAAAAGAGAATTTTAATTTATTCATACACTTATATATTCTAGATTATGAAATCGTTAGAGATTATAGGGTTTAAAAGAGCAAATCTCGACAAGTCGGAATTGACTCAAATCCGTGAAGAAGGAAGCGTACCATGTGTGGTTTACGGACCAGGTATCAAAGAGCAAATTCACTTCCATTCCCCTGCCATTCTTTTCAAGGAGTTGATCTATACTCCTGAAGTACACATGGTAGACCTAAACATCGAAGGAACCAAAGTAAAAGCGATCCTTCGTGAAGCACAATACCACCCAGTAAGTGAGACTTTATTGCACGCTGACTTCTTGGCGTTCAGTGAAGATAAAGCCATCAAAATGGACATTCCTGTGGATATCCATGGTTCTTCTCCAGGTATCCTTAAAGGGGGGAAATTAGAATTGAAAGCAAGAACTCTTACTGTTAAAGGTTTGGCTAAAGATCTTCCTGACAGCATTCCAGTATCTATCAGCCACTTGGAACTTGGTAAATCTGTAAAAGTTGCTGAGGTGAAAGCCGAAGGTTTTGAAATCCTTACAAGCCCTAATGTTTCTATTGCTACCATCGGTATTCCAAGAGCACTTAGAGGTAAAAAGACTACTGAAGAATCTGAAGATTAATTCAGCCTTCATACATGAACTTAACAAATCCTGCCGTCAAGCTTGTCGGTGGGATTTTTTATTTTAATTTATTTATCTTCAAAGGCATCTCATGAAGTATTTAATTGTAGGACTGGGTAATATTGGCCCAGAATATGAACTTACGAGACATAATATCGGATTCCTCACACTTGATCGATTGGCAGACCAAGAGAGTCTTTCTTGGAGCAGCAATCGACTGGCTTTCACTACAGAATACAAATTCAAGGGGAGAAATATCTATATGATCAAACCAACCACTTATATGAACCTGAGTGGTAAGGCCATGAATTTCTGGATGAAGGAATTAAAAATCCCCAAGGAAAACGTATTGGTCATTGTCGATGATGTAGCAATCCCCTTTGGAAAGCTGCGCTTAAGAGCCAAAGGATCTTCAGCAGGCCATAATGGACTGAAAAATATTGAAGAACTAACCGGCGGACAGAATTATCCCCGATTGCGCTTTGGCATTGGAGATGATTACCCCAAAGGAAGACAAATAGACTACGTACTGGGCAGATGGTCACAGTCCGAAATTAATGAATTACCGATCATCATGGACAAGGCTATCGACATGATAAAGGGCTTTTGTACTATTGGTATCAATATGACCATGAGCCAATTCAATGATTAACCCTTACCTCTAAATAAAATGAAATCAATCAACCTAGGCATACAAATCGTCCCTAAAAGCAACCAACTCGACACCTATAGCCTTGTGGACAAAGCTATAGAAGTCATAAAAGCTGCAGGAGTGAAATATGAAGTCAATCCTTTTGAAACTGTCATGGAAGGCCCTGAAGACGAATTGATGGCAATTGCAAAAAAAGCCCAAGAGGCAGTCCTAGAGGCTGGAGCTGATGAAGTACTGGTTTATTACCGCATGCAAATCCGCAAAAATGGAGATGTCACTATGGATGAAAAAACAGCCAAACATAAGCAAGCTTAAACCTTCTAAAATCCATCCTTGAAAATAAAAATGGGTACTAGTTTCAGTACCCATATTTTTTACCCCACATTCTTTGAAGATTTTTCCGAAGATCATTTTCTCGAGCATTCTTACCCGGATCATACAACTTTTGCCCCTTCAACTTATCCGGCATAAATTCTTCCTCCACAAAATTCCCTTCGTAGTCATGGGCATATTTATACCCTTTACCATAATTCAGATCCTTCATCAATTTTGTCGGAGCATTCCTAAGATGTATAGGGACAGGCAAATCTCCGTCCTGACGAACAATAGCCTGGGCCCTATTGATCGCCATATAGCTGGCATTGCTCTTAGCAGAACTGGCCAAATAAGTCACACACTGGGAAAGAATAATTCTTGCTTCTGGATAACCTATTATTTTCACCGCATCAAAGCAATTTGTAGCCAAAAGTAGCGCATTGGGATTGGCATTCCCAATATCCTCAGAAGCCAATATCACTAACCTCCTGGCGATAAACTTCACATCCTCACCTCCCTCAATCATCCTTGCCAGCCAATAAACTGCAGCATTGGGATCCGATCCCCTGATCGACTTGATAAACGCTGAAATAATATCATAATGCTGTTCTCCCGATTTATCATATATCGCTACCTTTTGTTGTGCAATTTCAGTCACCTTCTCATTGGTCACCACTATAGGATCTTCAGGAATGGCATTGATGACTATTTCCAAAAGATTCAGCAGCTTTCTTCCATCTCCACCAGATAACCTCAACAAGGCCTCTGTTTCCTTTAGCTGGACATTTTTATTCTTCAAAAGCACATCTTCCTTCAATGCCTGTACTATCATGGCTTCCAAATCCTCCCTCTCAAGAGAATTAAGCGTAAACACCTGACACCTTGACAACAAGGCCGCATTGACTTCAAATGAAGGATTTTCTGTGGTAGCACCAATTAACCTGATCTGCCCTTTCTCCACGGCTCCCAATAGCGCATCTTGCTGAGATTTATTGAAACGGTGAATCTCATCGATAAACAATACCACTCCCTGTTGAAAACGTGCTTTTTCTATCACTCCCCTAATATCCTTGACGCCAGCACTAATTGCACTCAAAGTATAAAAAGGTGCTTTCACCTCATTGGCAATGATATTGGCGATTGTGGTCTTACCTACCCCTGGCGGGCCCCAAAGAATCAGTGAAGGTACCGTTCCCGATTTTATGGCCCTATATAAAAAAGTATTGGGAGCGCTAAGATGGGACTGCCCAATCAGGTCCTCCAACCTCACTGGCCTCATTCTTTCTGCTAATGGCTCTTGACTCATGCTCTTAATAATATGTTTATGAAGGCAAAAACTTCCTTTTAAATTCTTCTAAATGCACATCGGTAAAATCCATATGTGTCACAAATCGGACCTGATCTTTTCCAAACTGTACAGCTCTAATCCCCTTCAAAGCAAAGTCACTTAATAGCTGCTTTGGGCTAAGCCCTTCCAACTTCGCTATTACAATATTAGTATGGACTGGAAGGATTTCAGAAATGTTTGGGTGCTGTTGCAATAAGCTGCCCAGAACCTTTGCCCGACGATGATCTTCTGCAAGTCTCTCCACATGATGGTCCAAAGCATAAATACCTGCAGCTGCCAGATATCCGGCCTGACGCATCCCTCCCCCCATTGATTTCCTTATTCTTCTTGCTCTTTTAACGGTCTCCTTATCGCCTAATAAAACAGAACCAACAGGACAGCCTAAACCTTTGCTAAGACAGACTGAAATGGTATCAAACATGGTTCCCCAATCACTGGCACTTTCTTTACTTTCCACCAATGCATTGAATATCCTTGCTCCGTCCAAATGCAATTTCAATCCTTCCTCTTCGCATACCTTTTTGATAGGCCGAACTTCGTCCAAGGTGTAGATACTCCCCCCTCCCTTATTCATGGTATTTTCTAAAGAGACCAATGCACTCTCTGCTGCATGTACATCATATGGATTAACAGCTTCCTTCACTTCTTCCGCTGTCACCTTCCCCAATTCCCCTTCCAACAGCCTCACCGAAGCAAAGGCATTGGACATAATTCCTCCTGCCTCGTAAAGAAATATATGGGAATTTTTATGACAGATAACCTCCTTCTGGGGACCTGTATGAAGCTTAACGGCAATCTGATTGGTCATAGTTCCTGAAGGACAGAAAAGCCCTGCCTGCATTCCAAAAATACTCGCCAACTTTTCCTCTAAACGATTTACACTTGGATCTTCACCAAAAACATCATCACCCACCTCAGCCTCAAACATGGCCTGCTTCATCTCTGTAGTAGGCTTGGTGAATGTATCACTTCTTAATTCAATATTCATTGATATGCTATTTTATCATTTTTGCCGCCTCAATGGGCCTATCTGTTGCCAAAATATCGGCACCGTTTTCTACAAATTCCTTATAAATTTGATCACCTCTGGAAATAGCCCTTCTATCCAAATTCCCCAATACGCCAAGGATGGTAAAAACACCATGCTCATGAAGCATTTTATTAAAGGAACTTTCTCTCTCTGTCAAACCTGTAAAGGCAATAATATTCTCTACAGGAATACCTGTCTCCTCAAATCGCTCCCACTCATCCTTATTTCTGATAGTAACAGAAAGCATTAGCTCAGGATTCAACCGATATAACTTTTTGGCTGCTCCAAAACTATAAGTAATCAACACCACATAAGCCTCGGTACCGGTTGCCTTAATTTCTTCCAGAACCATTTCATAAGGCACATTATCTTTGAAATCCAAAGTCAAAATGGTCTTTCCTTTTGCCCATTTCAACACTTCCTTTAGGCTTGGAATTTTGAATTGGGTCACTTTCCCTTCCAGATCTACCAAATTCAACTGTTTTAGCTCATCAAATGTCTTATCTGCCACCCTTCCTTTACCTGTACTGGTTCTATCCAAGGTATTATCATGCATCATAACCAAAACAGAATCCTGGGTCAAAGCAATATCACATTCAATAATGGCAGAGGTATTTTCCAGGACATAATCAAATAGTTCTATGGAGTTTTCTGGATAGCCAGAATAGCTTCCTCCTCTATGGGCACTTACCATAAAATCCCTACCTGAATTCCAGCTAAAAAACTCCTTGGTGGCGCTTACATCAGTAAATTCCAAGTAATGCTTTTTTCCCGCCAACTCTTTTTTCTCTGATTGGCCGGAACAGCTTATCAGGACTGAAACGAAAAAACAAAGTCCCCAGACCTTCACACTTTTTATCATCATCAGCTATGAATTCGATGGTTTATTTGACTCTTTATACCTAAAATTAAAAGGACCTTTAGATGCCTTGAATGTCTTTTCCATTCCTCCAAGCTCTATATTCAGGGCCTTTGTAGACAGATTGATCTCTACCAATGAAATCAATAAAGCTATCATACTCAACATAAAGACAATATTGGCTGCGGTCTTGATTTCTCGGTAAATCAAGAACATGCATATCACACACAACAAAAAGCTCAGCACACCAAAAATCTGCATATTCTTGATCATATTTACTCTTCTACGCAAATTCTTCAATTGCTCCAGCAATAGCACATCATCAGGATTTTCTCTATACCGCTCATTCAAGCCCCTAATTAAACTTGCCATGGCCAAAAACCTATTAGTATAAGCCAGCATTAACAGGGTAATTGCTGAAAATAAAAGTGCGGGTGTAGAAAGTTCCAGTTGCATATTTGGGTAGGCTTTAAGAATCTAAATTCTATATTTTTCAGGTAAAATAAAAGTGTGTCCAAGCTAATTGACAGTAATTGACTAACAATCAAATATCAGCGTAGGGCTTATTTATTTTAAATGTATATCCGCAATTGCACCAGTAAAGGTTAAAAGCGAATCGAAATGTTCGTTTTAATTAAAACATCAACTCCTTCGGTCTTCAGTCTTCAAACTCCCGACCACTTAAGCAAAGGATTTAAGGTTACTGGCATCATTGCGGATAATCAGATTTATTTTAAATTTTAAAATATAAAAAACATAATGAATGTAACATTTTTAACCTTCCATCTTTAACCCGTATTTAACCCCTAGTTAAGCCGTGTTTATCCCGTGTTTTAGCCGTGTTTATCATATCAAATACTTAGGAAAGTCTACACCTTATGTCCTAGAAAAGCATGTGGACATTCCTTTAAATATTTTGGTCATAAGAAGCTTAGGAATACATCTTTCCGTTATCGCAACCAGCTAACATTTTTCCAACTATTCAAGGAGCTGAATGATTAATTTGATTTTTCGGAATAGTTGGGAAATTAGATGGTTCAGATAAGATTTTTCTTTCTTGTAACAGATTTCCATGAAAACAAAGGGTCCTATCCTGACCTGGTCAAATTATAGCAATGGGCATTGATAAATATATTCTAAAGGAACAGCTACATTATAAATGCTCGAATTAATCCATTTAATAGGTTAAACAAGTGATTTACTTGTAAGGATAACATTTTAATAATTATGTATATCAGCAAATGGAAACGATTGTTTTGCTTGATTTAGGTATCAACTGTTTCAGGTCTCCGAGCACTTTAGCAAAGGATTTATGGTTGCAGGCATCATTACGGATAACCAGATAAATATTATTATGCACTAAAACAAAAAGCACGCTAAAATAAAAATAGCGTGCTTTTATCAATATTTCTATAGTAATCTAAGCTACTTCACCAATAACTACCAAATTCTCCAATGTCGGAGCTTCACTACCTCCCTTGGGTTCAATAGTGATAGCAAAGGCCCCTGCACTGACAGCTGCTTCCATCTGCTGTAATTTCAGTTTTTCACCAGGCTTAACAATCCCTATACCTACCGGCCCATCATCTCCAATGGCCCATAATTGATAATCTTTATCTGCATCCAAGTTGGAAAGATTATTTACTGAAACATATACCTCTTTTGATGCTTTGTCCCAGAAAACATCTACTAAAGCATCTTTCTGAAGTTCAAAACTCGCTCCAGACATCGGAACTCGTTCGTAGTTTTTGGATAATAAGGTTTGTAATTGATCTCCTGTTTCCTCAAATCGAGCCTTATTAATCTCCAGTTCTTGGCTTAGTACATTTCTCTCCTCCAATAAACTGGTAAACTTATTTTCTACATCATAAAACCTCACGGCATAATAAGCCGCCACACCGATAGCCATAAGGGCTACAATAGAAGCAGCTACAGCAAAACTTTTCCAAGGCTGTAAGGCTATCTCTTTTGTTGGAGCGGCAGTCATCTTTTTCTCAGTGATCTTAGGAGTATCAAGCTCTTGACTCAGGGTATCAAATATCTTATCCTTCACCGTATCGGAAGGCTTTACCCCCAATTCATTGTCAAAAGCAAACATGGCCTCCTCTATCTCTTTCAGTTCCCGCTTAATTTCAGGATACTGCTGAGAGAGTTGCAATACTTCTTCCCGCTCTCTTTCACTGAGTTCACCCAGCACAAAAAGCTCCAACTTACCTGACGCTATGTAAGATTGAATATCCACTAAATTCTATTAATATTCTTTTTTAACATATTAATGGCTGCACGAATTCTGGACTTCACCGTTCCCAATGGAATCTCATACTCTTCCGAAATCTCGGAATGCGTGTAACCTTTAAAATAAATACATTCGACCACGAATCGTTGTTCCTCATTCAAACTGCCCATGAGTTCCTTCACGCCAATCCCATCCACCAAATCCAGTGTGTTTGACGATCCTTCTAAACCATATACGTAGTTATCAATCGTATTGGTCTTTTGGCTTTTAGAAAATTCCTTCGATCTGGTCTTGTCTATGGCTGCATTCCTGCAGACATTGGCCATCCAGGTATAGAGCCTGCCTTTTGATTCATCATAGCTGTCTATTTTCCGAATGATCTTAACAAAAGCATCATGAAAAACTTCCTCTGCAATATCGCGGTCTTTGATCACTCTGGAAATAACAGCAAACAAGGCCTTAGAGTACTTTTCGTACAAATAGTCCACTGTTTGTCGATCCCGAGCTCTTAGTCCTGTTATGAGTTGTTCTTCTTGCAAAAGTTGCTGAGGGTTAAATATTATTTTCTTGCTTAAAAAAGAAAACACGAGAAGGCAACCCTCTCGTGTCATAATATTAAAATAAGTTATTCAATTTTACAAATGAATTACCTCATCATATGCAGCTGCTGCAGCTTCCATCACCGCCTCTGACATCGTTGGGTGTGGATGAACTGTCTTAATCAACTCATGACCAGTAGTTTCCAGTTTTCTAATAGCTACAATCTCAGCAATCATTTCTGTAACATTTGCCCCGATCATGTGTGCACCAAGTAATTCACCATATTTGGCATCAAAGATCAATTTCACAAATCCATCTTTTGCACCAGCTGCTGAAGCTTTACCAGAAGCTGAGAATGGAAATTTACCAACCTTAAGGTCATAACCGGCCTCTTTGGCTTTTGCCTCGGTATAACCGACAGAAGCAATCTCAGGAGAACAATAAGTACAACCAGGGATATTACCATAATCCAAAGGCTCTGGATTATGGCCCGCGATTTTCTCTACACAGATAATTCCTTCAGCAGAAGCCACGTGTGCCAATGCAGGGCCTGGGATCACATCTCCAATGGCATAATATCCAGGCATATTGGTTTTATAGAACTCGTCCACTTGGATACGGCCTTTATCTACTACGATTCCGACATCTTCAAGACCACAGTTTTCAATATTGGCCACTACACCTGCAGCAGAAAGCACTACATCGCAATCAAGGCTTTCTTCACCTTTCTTGCCCTTAACAGTCACTTTACAACCATCTCCTTTGGTATCCACAGCAGTTACCTCAGTGCTGGTCATTATTTTCATTCCTGCCTTTTTGTAGATTTTCTCCAAAGACTTGGAAACTTCCGCATCTTCATTAGGAACAATCCTATCCATAAACTCGACTATGGTAACTTCTGTACCAATTGCAGCATAGAAATAAGCAAACTCTACTCCAATGGCCCCTGAACCTACAACAACCATTTTCTTAGGCTGCTTTTCCAAGGTCATGGCCTTACGATAACCAATGATTTTCTCATTATCAATCTTGATAGCAGGAAGCTCTCTAGCCCTTGCACCTGTAGCGATGATGATATTATCAGCACTATAGGTAGTTTTGTTACCATCCTTATCTTCAACTTCCACTTTCTTGCCCGGCTTCACTTTTCCCCAGCCCAAAAGTTGCTCAATCTTGTTTTTCTTGAATAAGAACTGGATTCCCTTGCTCATTCCTTCGGCTACCCCTCTACTTCTCTTCACCATTCCTCCAAAATCCGCTTCAGCATCCTTAACAGAAATACCGTAATCACTTGCATGATTAATGTATTCAAAAACCTGAGCACTTTTCAATAAAGCTTTGGTAGGAATACATCCCCAGTTCAAACAAATACCACCCAATTCGGCAGCTTCTACTACGGCAGTTTTAAGGCCTAACTGAGATGCGCGGATTGCCGCTACATATCCACCTGGACCACTACCTACTACAATAACATCAAATTTAGTTGAAGACATATATATGTTTTTTAAATAGCTTTCTTAACCAACGCAAATTTAAAATATTTAAGCTCAGAAAAAAATTTGGTTTCCATTATTCAAAGGGCTCAAAGACAATTTAAAATCATATTATATAGATGCTAAAAAAGGATAGGACTGATCCACCTTTAAAACCATCGGCAACTTGTTTTTGGGAATAAATCCCTATTTTTGACCATTCAATATGAACTAACAATAACAATAAATATGGGATTACTTTCAGGAAAGACAGCCCTTATCACCGGGGCTTCCAAAGGAATAGGTAGAGCAATTGCTATTAAATACGCTCAAGAAGGTGCCAACGTCGCTTTCACATTTTTGTCAAGCGTGGAGAAAGGTCAAGCCTTAGAAAAGGAATTGGCTGAATTTGGCATTAAAGCCAAAGGTTACCGTTCAGATGCATCAGATTTTCAGGCTGCTGACGATTTGGTGGCTGATGTAATTAAGGAATTCGGTTCTTTGGACATTTTGGTAAACAATGCAGGAATTACCCGCGACAACTTGCTAATGAGAATGACTGAAGAAGCTTGGGACGAAGTAATGAATATCAACCTAAAATCTTGCTTCAATACCGTAAAAGCAGCCAACAGAACCATGATGAAACAAAAATCAGGAAGCATCATCAATATCACTTCTGTGGTAGGTATCAAAGGAAATGCTGGTCAAGCGAACTACGCAGCTTCAAAAGCGGGCATCATTGGCTTCACCAAATCCGTAGCCTTGGAATTAGGTTCAAGAGGAATCCGAAGCAATGCAGTCGCTCCTGGCTTTATCGAAACTGAGATGACCGAGGTATTGGACGAAAAAACTGTACAAGGCTGGAGAGATGCTATCCCTATGAAACGAGGAGGCAAGCCTGAAGAAGTGGCTGACGCCTGTGTATTCTTAGGTTCTGATATGAGTTCTTATATTTCAGGACAAGTTATTCAGGTTAACGGAGCCATGTTAACTTAAGAATAAAGAACAAAGAGCTTAGATTAAGGAGCCAAGAAATGAGATTCTTGGCTCTTATTTTTTTATAGTGTCCCCGCTAATCTTTCCAAGGTAAAGTCCTTCAAGCCTCCTCCCCTTAGACAACCTTTTATAATTCAATACGTTATTTATTATGATATCATTTTAACATCATAACAATATGGAAAAAATAACTAAGCCCATTTCAGGTTATATCATGGTTTTTATTGAACTATTGATCATAGCAGCCATCGTTGTATTAGTAGGAACTGGTAGTTTTGTGCTGGGTATCATCTTCGGGATAATATTTATCTTTCTTCTCCCAGGTTTCTTTATCGTGGAACCCAACAAAGCCATGGTACTGCTTTTATTTGGCGCCTATAAGGGCTCCGTAAAGTCCAACGGTTTCTTTTGGGTAAACCCATTTATGATCAAGCAAAAGATTTCTATGAGGGTAAGAAACTTTGAAAACACCCCTTTAAAGGTCAATGACAAAATAGGTAACCCCGTCATGGTGGGAACCATTGTAGTCTGGAAAGTGGAAGACACCTTTAAAGCTTCCTTTGAGGTAAATGACTATGAAAACTTTGTCCACTTACAAGCAGATGCTGCCGTCAGAAAAATGGCAGGCCTTTACCCTTATGACAATTTTGAAGCAGAAGATGCGGAAGTCACCTTACGTTCGGGCGTCGAAGATGTGAACAAATCCTTAGAAGATGAAATCAGTGAACGTTTACAACATGCCGGCATTAAGGTAATCGAAGCCCGTATCAGCCACTTGGCCTATGCTTCAGAAATTGCCAGTGCCATGCTTCAGAGACAACAAGCATCCGCCATCGTTGCTGCCAGAAGGAAGATTGTCGATGGTGCAGTGGGCATGGTAGAAATGGCATTGGATGATCTGAAAGAAAAAGAAATCATCGATTTTGATTTAGAAAAACGCGCCACTATGGTGAGCAACTTAATGGTTGTATTGTGCTCTGATAAAAGTGCCAGTCCTGTACTGAACGTAGGTACCTTACATCAATAATAAAGGATTAAAATATGGCTGGTAAAAAAGCTTTTGCCCTAAGAATAGACGAAAAATTAATGAAGGCTGTGGAGAAATGGGCGGCTGATGAATTCAGAAGTACCAACGGTCAGTTGGAGTGGATGATCCATGATGCCTTAAAAAAAGCAGGTCGCTTACCCAAACCTGGAAACACAAAAAAAGAGGCCGAATAGGCCTCTTTTTTATTTGCTTGGTTCTAAATCTGGATTGTATAATAATTGATCGTTTTGAAAATCATACAAGGTCAACTGCCTCAATTCATAATAGGCTGCCCAGTACTCCTGTAACGACTGAATATAGCTTCTCTTATTTGAATCTTTCTCTTGCTGGGCGATATTGAGATTGGTAATATCTACCTTTCCACTCAAATAACGCTGACGGGAAATTTCATATCTTTTAGCGGCCACTTCATCAGCCTTTTCACTAATAGTAATCCTATCTCTCAGCTGCTGAAAATTCTTCACTTGGGTAAATACTTGTTGCTCAAAATTGATAATATCCTGCTCAACTGTATAATTCACATATTTTTGATTGGCTTTAGCTTGCCCCATTCTAGCTTTGTTTCTTCCCCAATCGAGAATAGGCACACCTACAGATAAATTAACAATAGCTTGTTGATTAGGATTTTGATATACACCAGAAAAATTTCCAGCGGCATTATTATACCCGTAACTCGCATTTAAATTTAAATCAAATCGATCACCTTTAGCTTGGGCTACTTCTGCCTCTGCCTGCAACTTCCTAATATTAAAGTCCACAGCTTCAGAATTATTTTCAAAAGCCAAGTTTATTGCCTTTTCCACATCCACTTCAAAAGCTGGTATCTCATCAGGCAAAACCAAATCAAAATCAACATTTTCATTAAGGCCAATATAAGACCTTAAGGACAATGCAGAAGATTCCAAATCCAGTTTAGCCGAAGCTAAGGATTGATCTGCCTCAAGCACTGACAGTTCAACCTGAAGCAATTGATCCTCAGTAGTTGTCCCAATATTATACCGTCCTCTTTCTATTTTATAAATAGCCTCAGTATTGGTTTTATTTTGCATCGCAATATCATAACTCACCTGAGCAATCAAATACCTGAAGAACAATTGAGTCGCTGTTCGACTGATCTGCTCCATTTCTTCAACATAGCTCTTCTTACTTTGCTCATATACCAAGGGTTGTATTTTTTTATCCCATTTCAACCTGTTATATGCAAATATTGGCTGACTAAGCCTAACGTTTACTGGAACACCACTCCACCTGACACCTTCTTCATTATCCTGTGCATAATAATTATCAAATCTACTTGTCGAAGTATTAACTGAAATCATCCCCCCCGTCGCAGTAATACTCTGTTGCAAACCAACACCAAGATCTATTAAACTCTGCTCAACTTGCCTGTACTCATAAGTACCATCAGGTTGTTGTACTGGCGTTACAGACTGTTGATAATTAGGTAATGTCCCCTGCAATCTTAACTGAGGATTATAATTGGATTTATAAAAACGATAAGCCCAATATCGGTTTTCCTTTCTTGTTTCGGCACTTAATGCCGCTGGTGACCGTGACTTAGCCCTGGCGATAATGTCCTCCAAGGAATATTTAATTTTTTCCTGCCCCAAAACCGTATTCGAAATACATAAAACAGTAATGGCAAATAATAAAAGCGTTAATCGTTTATTCATGTCTTAAAGAAGTTATAGGGTCTTGATTCGCTGCCCTTTTGGCTGGTGCGATCCCAAAAATTAAACCTACTGTAGCGGCCACACTAAAAGAAACCATGATGGATGAAATAGTTATAATGGTAGGGAAATCTCCAAATCTGGAGACCATACTGGCCAGGATAACGCCCAATATGACCCCAATAATCCCTCCTGAAACAGATATCATCATGGCCTCAAAAAGGAACTGATGGACTATATCCGTCTTTTTTGCCCCCAAGGATAACCTCAGCCCGATCTCCTTGATCCTCTCCATCACAGAGGCCAGCATAATATTCATAATGCCTATCCCTCCTACTAAAAGTGAAATCCCTGCAATCGCTCCCAGCACTATATTGAAGATGTTTTGTGTCCTTTGCTGCTGTTTCAGCAATAGCTCTGGAATGGTTATTTCAAAATCTATCACATTATAGTGCTTCCTTTCTAAAAGACGGGAAAGCACTTCTGCGGTAGGCTGAAGCATATGACTCTCCTTTACCTGCACCACCAACTTATCTATCTGATGAGGATTGGTTTGTGATGCACTTCCCCCTGAAGCCCCAACAATAGTACGTATTCTTCTCCCCCTTGCTCCTGAAACCAGGCTCCCTGAGGTGATCATATCACGGTTTTTATAACGCACCAACATGGTCTGAACAGGAATGTAAACATCCATATTATAATCCCTGATCCCCAATTTGGCAATACTCTTATCTGAAACAATTCTTTCCTCAAGTATCCCTATCACTCGCAACCATTTGTTACCACATTTGATCATTTTACCAATAGGGTTTTCGGTACTGAAAAACTTAGTTTGTACCCCTCTACCGATAATACAGACAGGATCTCCCTTTATCAAATTATTTTCGGTAAACATAGAACCTTCACGAAGATTGAAGTTGGTCACATCAAAATACTCAGGCGTCACACCTACCAATTTCGCAGATCTACGCAACCCACTTTTGACAATATAGGTATCCAATATAATTTCAGGACTGAGCTTTTGGATCCCAGGTATCACTTCCCTGATCGCCTCGACATCCAGCATTCTAAGACCTGGAGAAAACTTATTCTTTTCCTCTCCGGGACCGGAACCACTTGCTTCATCCAATTCTTCTTCTACCTGCTCCACTATAGGTTCAATGATGATATTATTCACTCCCACCAGTTTGATCTGCTCTAAAATCTCCTGCTGGGCACCATTACCGATGGCCATCATGGCAATCACAGCCGCTACACCAAATATTATCCCCAATGCCGTCAATAAAGAGCGCAGCCTATTGGCCATCACCGCTTCAAAGGCGCTGTAAAAATTGGAGAGAAGTCTCGCATTAATCATATATCAAAAAAATTAATTTCCTGGTCTCTGAGGTCTTCCACTGGCAGGTCCACCACCTCCAGGTCTTCTTCTTTCTTCTTTAGCTTCAATAGATGGCTCAACAGCTTCGTCATCCTTAGGATTTCTTTTCCCATCCAAAGCGGCCAATAATTTGACAGGTTGGCCTCCATCTGCCCAAGAAGGAATAGAAAGATAGACCTTATCTCCCTCTTCTAAGCCCATTTCTATTACCACCTCATCATAATTGGAAGTCCCTAACTTCACCTCTTGCTTAGCTCCGTTATTTAGATAGACATAATTTATACTATCATTTTGTACATGCACGGCTTCTAATGGCACAAAAAGCGCCTCACCTAAATCCTGGGCAATAATCGCATTACTGGTAGTCATAGCTGGACGCATCACCGGATCACTTTCATTCACAAGAATGGTCACCTCAAAAACTTTGGCATCAGAATTAGGTCTTTGCTGTCCTACATTGGCCACCCTCGTCACTTTCCCAGTGAATTTTTTCTCAGGGAAAGCATCCAAACCAATCTCTACTTCTTGACCAATCTTCACTTTTCTGATCTCTACCTCATTCACATAGGTAATACTTTGCATTTCTGTCAAATCTGGTAAAGTGGCCACTACAGGATTCCAGGCACTAATCTGTGAACCTTCGGAGATTTTGGTGCCATCCCAGTTGGATTGGTAAATCACCATTCCATCTTGAGGAGCTTTGATAGTAAAATCCTCCAACAATGATTTCATTTGTTCAAATTCTCGTTCTTCCTTTCTTAACCTAGCCGTACGCTGTACCATCTGAGCAACTGCTTGCTCATACTTGATTTTATAGTTTTCTTTCGCTTGGTCCAGATCCCTTTTGGCCTTTTCCAAATCATATTCATTTTGCTTGATCGTAGCCGGCGGTTCATATTGAGACTGCTCTAGCACCAGCTTCTTTTGTTCTACAGTATAATCCAAATTCAGAATCTTATCCCGTTCTTGTCTCAAAGTCAGCGCAGTATCCAACTTTGTTTTTTCATACTCTGCAATCTCGGAATCGAGGTTATTTTGGCCATCACTGATCTTTCCAAATAATTCAGACTTATCCAATGAGGCTATAAAATCTCCTTTATTCACCACAGTCCCCTCATCTACCATTTTTTCTATGGTCAATTGGTTAACCCTAAAATCCCTAGCCCTGACCGGACCAAGGATTTGCACTGAGCGAAGTGCTTTCAATTCTCCAGTGGTGGTTATCTCCACTGTAAAGTCTCCTTTCCTTACTGGAACAATCAAGTCCGCAGCCCCACCGGACGCAGTAGGAGAAAAAATAAAGTACAACAGCACTATGACCGCCACACTCCCTAAACCGACAAATATTAAATTCTTTTTCATGATTGAATTTTATTAAGCATAATCACCATTAGCTATAACAACAAAATTAAATTTTTTATCACTAAGAAAAGACCCAACTACACCCAAATATAGCCATTGAAATAAAACCTCAAACTAAATTCTTAATTAAAAATTGTTAAAAGAGAAAAAATTGTTTTACTAAATTGCAGCCTTGAAAAATTATTCCCCTCTAAAATGAAACAAATAATCAGTTTTGTCATCCGATATATCCCAAGAAGTTTTTTACAATTAATCAGTCATTTTATCCTAAGGATCATGGCTGTTTTTTATAAGGGAAACAAGGTCAACTGTACAGTATGTGACCATTCCTTCCGAAAATTCTTACCATATGGAAGAAAAGCCAGAGAAAATGCCCTATGCCCTAACTGCCTTGCCCTGGAACGCCACAGACTCATGTGGCTCTTCCTTCAGCAAAAAACCAATTTCTTTTCAGCCCCTTTGAAAGTGCTTCATGTGGCACCGGAACTGTGCTTTATTGACCGCTTTGAAAAATTGACTAACCTAGACTATATCACAGGAGATATAGAATCCCCATTGGCAAAAGTAAAAATGGACATCCACGACATCCCTTTTGAAGACAATAGTTTTGACGTGGTCTTTTGTAATCATGTAATGGAACATGTGGATGATGACATTCTTGCTTGTAAGGAAATCAACAGGGTACTAAAACCTGATGGATGGGGAATCATCCAGTCCCCTGTGTATGATATTCCTATGACCCTGGAAGACAAGTCCATCTCCTCCCCTGCGGAAAGAGAAAAGCTATTTGGCCAAAGAGACCATGTAAGAAAATATGGAAATGACTATGCTAAAAGACTAAGTAAATCAGGGCTCGTAGTAGAAGAAAATAATTTTGTTAAGGAACTATCAAATGAGTTTGTTTCCAAACATGCCTTGCCTCCAAAAGAAATCATTTATTACTGTAAAAAGGGACTAAATTAATCTTTGAATCTATTATCCAATAGTGCCTTGATCATTCCTGCTCCATAGGAGAATAACTGGCCATATGCACATAAAACTGCTAATAGACCAACCCCGAGAGATTGATTACTTATGCTAGCGTCCAAAAAGACACCTAAAGTCCACAAACCATAGAAAAAGACACCTACAATAAAAAGACTCGGAATAATAAAAAAAGAAAGGAGTGTTAAAACAGCTCCCAATAAAAAGCCTGAGGGCATTAAATGAACCGCCTTTATCGCTCCTGGATGATATCGGTTGACATTAACCCTGTTCATCCCAAACGAAAAACTCTGCTTAAGGAAAGATCCAAAATCACTTCTCCTTTTATGATAAACATAAGCTTCCTCTACCAATTGCAGGTTAAATCCAGCATTTTTTATTCTTATACTGAGCTCAATATCCTCTCCTTGATTAGGGTCCACAAATCCTCCTAGACGCTCATACACTTTTCTTGAAAACCCCATATTATAACCTCGCGCTTGATATTTCTTAGGATCTGCCACCTTCCCTCTGATTCCTCCAGTAGTCCAAATAGAAGTCATACTAAAGTTAATAGCCTTTTGAAAATCAGAAAAATCTTCCATCGCATTATCTGGACCACCATGTGCATCCAATCCTTTCTCATTTATCACTTCACGAAGCAGCTTAAAATAATCATTAGGAATGACGCAGTCAGAATCAAAAAACACCCAATACTCCCCTTGAGCCTTTAGCATACCAAAATTCCTGGCAAATCCCTGCCCTGTATTCTCTTGGAAATAATAGTGAATATCCAACTGTTGTTCAAAATCGGCTACGACTTGATCACTCCTAATTTTGGAACCGTCTTCTACGATGAGTACTTCAAAATCACCATCGGACTGTTGACAAAGACTCGATAAAAGCTCTCTTAATTCCCCTGGACGATTAAAAACTGGAATGATAACTGAAAAGTACATCAATTTTCCAAGTTTATCTCTTGATCAATATTGTAATCATTTCTTTTAGTAGTATTGGAAATCAGCATCTCAGCTAAAAATCCCGTCAAGAAAAGTTGCACCCCAACAATCAAAGCTACCAAAGCCAAATAAAACAATGGTTGGTCGGTAATTTCGCGCACAAAAAGCCCATTCCTAAGTCCATAAAATTTCTCGAAAGCCAACCAGACGGTAATCAAAAAACCAGTCAAAAAGGACAAAGTACCTAATGTGCCAAAAAAATGCATAGGTTTCTTTTTATACCTATTGACAAAAGAAACTGATATTAAGTCCAAAAAGCCATGAACGAATCGCTCAAGCCCAAACTTAGTTTCACCATATTTTCTTGCCCTGTGATCCACTACCTTTTCACCAATCTTAGTAAAACCATTCCACTTGGCTATCAATGGAATATAGCGGTGCATCTCTCCATAAATATAAATCTGTTTGACCACCTTATTTTTATAAGCTTTCAAGCCACAATTGAAATCATGTAAATTAATACCTGATATCACCCTGGTCACCCCATTAAAAAACCGGGAAGGCACCGTTTTACTGATTGGATCATGACGCGTTTTCTTCCATCCAGAAACAATATCATATCCTTCTTCCTTAATCATCTTATACAGGCCAGGAACTTCCTCAGGACTATCTTGTAAGTCGGCATCCATGGTAATGACTACCTCACCCTTAGCCTTCCCAAACCCAATATCAAGTGCTGCAGATTTTCCATAGTTTCTACTAAAGCATATCCCTTTCACATGTCCATTTTCTCGGGCCAGGGAAGAAATCACCTCCCAAGAATCATCTGTACTGCCATCATTGACGAAAATAACCTCATAATTCAGATTATGCCGAACCATTACCTTATTAATCCAATGGGACAACTCAGGTAATGATTCTTCTTCATTAAAAACTGGAATTACTATGGAAACTTGAATCATTTATACGATTTGACTATTTGTTCTTTTATTAATGGCCACAGCTATCAAACCAATGATCAGTGCTCCAATTAATGCATTAATCAAGGATGATCCTGCAAAAAATTCAGCTGATTGAAAAAATTTCATAAATGCCGGAACATTGTCAGGATCATAGGTAGCCCCCATTTTCTCTTGAGCTTCAATTTGCGCTTCAACTATCCTTTGTACATATTCAGTATCCACGACTTTGAGATAGATATAAAACATAAGTCCTCTTAAAGCACCTCCTATTAGGCCAACTAGAAATACAATCTTAAAGCCTTGACCAAAACTCAGTACCCCACTATTTGCCTCTCTATATTCTTTCGTACTGAAATAATAAACCCCAAAAGCGATCAATATTGACAAAAAGCCAGAGGCTGCCTGTGCTCCAAAACCTTGAGAAGAAAAATCGAACATCGCTGAAATCAGTATTATTATAGTACCAATAATACCATAAATAAGTCCCCATTTTTTTGAAGCCTCTCCTATTGTCATTTGATCATCCATAATATTTAAGATTTAGTTCTTTTTAAAATTATGGAAATAATAATTGTAAAAAATAATTCCAACATGAAAATTTTCAAAAATACATCCAATGCAATATCCGATATACTCATGCTTAAATTTTTGGCCATGGTTTCCTCAAACGCCTCCTTATTCACATTCTCAGTGATATAATCCTTCTGTCCCTCAAGCCAGGCAATCTTCTCAGCCCTGTGACTTAAAAATATTTCTTCGTCAAAATTCAGGAACAAGGCGATTCCTAATGCCGTTACCAAAGCCAATAAAGTATATATAACAAAACCAACCGTCATACCTTGGGCAAAAATCAGTTCTCCATCACTATAATGATCCCTGAAATTCTTCATACCTATAAAGACAAACACTGGAGTGATCATACAAGCAAAAAATAATGTAAAATCTATAGGTTCCAAGTCTAAGGCTTTTAGCACCCAAAACGCAAGCAATGAAAGTGCACCTCCTACTATCCCAAAAAGGTAACTGTTCTTAATGTATTTAGTCATCCAAACGTACAAATTTACCCTTATTGATAACAGCTTTAACGCGTCCTGTTAATCTTTGGTTAAAGAACGGAGAGTTCTCTGAAAGTGATTTATTTGATTTTTTATCAAATGACCATTCCTCATTTGGATCAAATAAAGTCACAGCACTTAACCTTTTAGATTCATCTTTAATTACCTTGGCAGGCCCCGAAGTAATCTTTTGTATCAACAATGGCCATCCCAGCACCTTTTCAAGTTTAACCAGTGCAGGTAAGAAAGTCTGTAGACCACTCATTCCAAAAGCAGCTAGATCAAACTCCATATGTTTCGAATCAAAATCTTTTGGTTGGTGATTAGAGACAATCGCATCAATGGTTCCATCTTTTAATCCTTCAATTATTGCTTCCCTATCATTTGCTCCCCTAAAAGGAGGGATTACTTTCAAATTACTATCATAATTGATCAAATCTTCATCTGAAAACAACAATTGATAAATAGAAACATCAGCACTAATATTTAATCCATCTGCTTTAGCCTTTCTAATAGCATCCACACCTTTTGCTGTGCTCACAGTTTGAATATGCAAATTGCCTCCTGTATATCTCAAGATCTCAATATTCTTTTGAATAGCAACTTCTTCTGACAAATTTGGAATCCCCTTCATCCCTAAGGCTGTTGAAGTATAACCTTCATGCATTTGCCCAAAAATAGACAACAAAGGATCATAGGATTGATCAAATAAAATTCCATCAAATTTTTGTAAATACTGAAGCACCTTCATCATCCTATCGGAATTAGAAACTGGCACCACTCCGTCTCCAAAAATATTAACTCCATGATGGTTAATATCCAAGATTTCAGTGAGGTCATCGCCCTTTGTATCCTTGGTTACAGCCCCTTGAATATGAATATTAGTCAAAAAGTCCTTAACCTTATTCTTAACAAATTCCACCTCATTTTTTGATTGGATGGTAGGTTCTGTATTGGGCATTATAACAGCTTGGGTAAAACCTGAATATTTAAGCGATTCGCCAAGACTTTCGAAAGTTTCTTGATATTCAAATCCAGGCTCTCCAACCCCACATCTTAAATCAATCCAACCTTCAGAAGCTAACCAATTGGAAACATCCACTACCTCATCAAATTTTTCATCTTCACCCTCTAAAGGTCTTAATATACCACCATCAAAAACATAATCTTGAGGTGCCAAAATTGAATCTCCCTGAATTAATTTTAAAGATTTGAATAGAATTGCCATGCTGTTTTTATTTGTGCAAATCTGCCATTTTTTTTGCTAAAAATAAACCACAATCTAAAAAGTTTATCCATTTACACCTTTAGGAGGCCATAGATAAAAAGAGAACCTAGGACAAGGGCATAAAAAAAGGCCCCTTTGACATTTCTGTAAAAGGGGCCTGATAGGTGAGGGCGGCGACCTACTCTCCCGGGTGTAACCCCAGTACCATCGGCGCGACAGGGCTTAACTTCTCTGTTCGGGATGGGAAGAGGTGGATCCCCTGCGCCGTACCGCCCAAATTCTTCTGGCTAGGTCGCCTAAGTTCTTGCTATTTATGTTTTTAAAGTACCAATGACTACTTAAAGATAATACAACATTTCCACAGGTAAGCTTTCGGGCTATTAGTACTGCTCAGCTATGCCGTCTCCGGCTTTACACCTGCAGCCTATCAACGTCATCGTCTATGACAACCCTGTACGGAAACCTCATCTCGAGGTGGGTTTCGCACTTAGATGCTTTCAGCGCTTATCCCTTCCGGACGTAGCTACCCGGCAGTGCAGTTGGCACCACAACCGGTACACCAGCGGTCCGTCCAACCCGGTCCTCTCGTACTAAGGTCAGATCCTCTCAAGTTTCCCACGCCCGCAACAGATAGGGACCGAACTGTCTCACGACGTTCTGAACCCAGCTCGCGTGCCACTTTAATGGGCGAACAGCCCAACCCTTGGGACCTTCTCCAGCCCCAGGATGTGACGAGCCGACATCGAGGTGCCAAACCTCCCCGTCGATATGAGCTCTTGGGGGAGATCAGCCTGTTATCCCCAGAGTACCTTTTATCCTTTGAGCGACGGCCCTTCCATACGGTACCGCCGGATCACTATACCCGTGTTTCCACCCTGCTCGGCTTGTCGGCCTCGCAGTCAAGCTCCCTTATGCTATTGCACTCCGCGCACGGTTACCAAGCGTGCTGAGGGAACCTTTGGAAGCCTCCGTTACTCTTTTGGAGGCGACCACCCCAGTCAAACTACCCACCAAACAATGTCTCCCTTGTACAGGGATTAGACACCAAGCAAACAAAGGGCCGTATTTCAACAGTGGCTCCAAAACGCCTGGCGACGCCCCTTCATAGCCTCCGGCCTATCCTACACATCGTTTACCCAATGCCAATGTTAAGCTGCAGTAAAGGT
>NZ_CP080025.1:5622500-5693670 GCF_020463795.1 Echinicola marina
AGCGCCAGCAGTCATCGTACTACTACTTGTAACGAATGGATAACTACCAAAATCAATATCCAACAAGGAACCTTGCGCTCCTTCCGCCAAAACTTGCTTGCCAGAAGACAACTCCGTATTCACCTCATACTCACTGTTGATCAGATTCAGTGTCCTGAAGAAATCGATAGCCTCAAAGAAAGCGGTTTCTAATTGTGGCAATTCTGAAATGTCATAATTATAGAAACCTAAGGTATTTTTATGCTTTTCTACTAAAGCATTGTATTTATCCTGAAAGTCTGAGCTAAGAATGTCCCCCACTCTCAAGGCAACCCTTCCAATTTTATCTTGATAAGTCGGCCCAATACCTTTTAAGGTAGAACCAATCTTTTTATCTCCTTTGGATTTTTCATAAGCAGCATCCAACAACTTATGTGTAGGTATAATGATCGTAGCTTTTTTAGAAATAAAAAGGTTTTGCTGATAAGCTATATTAAACTTTTTAAGCCCTTCAATCTCTTTCCTCAATACTACAGGATCCAAAACCACCCCATTACCAATGACATTTTTAAGGTTCCCCCTGAAAATACCACTCGGAATCTGGTGAAGGACATGCTTAATCCCATCAAACTCCAAGGTATGACCAGCATTAGGACCTCCTTGAAACCTGGCAACCATATCGTACTTAGGTGCGAGGAAGTCAACTACTTTACCTTTGCCTTCATCCCCCCACTGTAGGCCTAAAAGAACGTCCATTTTCATTGTATATATTTAATGTCTAATTTTTGTATTTGTCAAATTCCGCGTGAAGTTTGCAATAACAAAAAAAAATAGCAACTCAATGCTACTTTTTTTATATCCAAAGCTTTAAATTTTAGTAAAAACCAATCATTTTACTTTTTCTCTGGCATCTTCCAAAGATTCGTACACGGTAAATATATTATTAAGCTTGGTGATGATCAGCAGTTTTTTCACATGCTCAGACGGAGAAGCCAAAAACACTTCGCCTCCTGCGTTCCTCATCTTGGTAAGCATAGTGATCAAAACACCAATACCGCTAGAACTGATATACCTCACCTCTTCTAGGTCAATAATGCAGCTTTTAACCCCTGCCTGCAAAGCATCAGAAATTACTTCAACCAATTTTGGACCGGACTCATCCCCGATTAAATCCCCTTTTATGGAAAGGATTAAATTATGATCTTCTCTTTTAGAGCTATAGGTTAATTTCATACGGCTAGTTTGTTTTCACAATCCTTCTTATTGCAATTTCCGTACAAAATTAAGGAATGATGTAGAATATTAAAATTTAAAATTTCACCAACCGTATTTTGTATGTTTTGAATCCTAGGGTCACAAAATTCAACCACTTTATGACACTCAGTACATATCAAATGATCATGCTGCTTGTAACCATATGATTTCTCATACTGAGCCAAGTTTTGACCAAATTGATGCTTTGTAACCAAATCACATTCCACCAGCAAATCCAAAGTATTATATACAGTAGCCCTACTGACCCTATAATTCTTGTTTTTCATGCTGATATAAAGTGATTCTACATCAAAATGTCCGTCTCTCCCATAAATCTCCTCTAAAATCGCATAACGCTCGGGAGTTTTCCTTAGCTTCTTATTCTCTAGGTAGGCGGTAAATATTTTCTTTACTTCTTCAAATAGCGTCTCATTCAATGCCATTTTCTCGTGTTTTATTTTTACAAATATACACTTCTTATTTAGAAAAGATTCAAATAAGACCTGACTAATTAATCAAACCTAGTAACTTTAATCACACCTGGCACTTGGGATAGATTCGCAATCAGGTTTTCGAGATGATTGGTACTATGTACATACAGTTTGATGGAACCCTCAAAAAGCCCACTTTCGGAGTCTACTGTTATTGACCTCATATTTACCTTAAGTTCATCAGAAATCACCCTGGTCAAGTCATTTATCAAACCTACTCTATCAGTCCCCACTATCTTCAATCCAGCAAGAAAAGCTATTTCTTGCTGACTCGTCCACCGAGCCTTTATCACCCTATTACCATGATTGGACAATAATTCCAATGCATTAGGACAACTGGTTCTATGGATTTTTATACCCTCATTTACAGTCACAAAACCAAAAACATCGTCTCCGGGAATAGGGTTACAGCACTTTGCCAAAATATAATCCACTACATCCATGTCTTCACCTATCAGCAGTTGATCATGGTCTGGACCTTTAAGGTTTTTGATTTCCTTAACAAAAGAGGACTCATCCACCACATTTTGTAACGGGCTTTTGACTTTTTTCTTTTTGGTCTGCTTAAAATCCCTGAAAGATTTAATGGATGTAGGATCAATAATCCCTTTCCCAACTTTGAAATAAAACTCATTTGCAGTCTTGGTTTCAAAAAACGCCCGCAACTGCTCTACCACTACCGAGGTAAAATCCATCTTCATCTGGCGAAGCTTGCGCTGTACGATCTCCTTACCATCCATGATCAAGGATTTTTTCTCTTCTTTGAGCGCATCCTTGATTTTTGCCTTTGCCCTAGAAGTGATCACTGACCTTAACCAATCTTCTGATGGTTTTTGCTTATTGGACGTCAGGATCTCTACTTGGTCACCATTTTTCAGCTTATGATTAATGGGCACCAAACGCTGATTAATTTTAGCTCCAATACATTTTGCACCTACTTCGGAATGTATCTCAAAAGCAAAATCCAAAGCCGTAGCTCCGAATGGCAAGACCTTTAAATCACCTTTGGGGGTAAAAACGAATACTTCATCCTGAAAAAGGTTCCCCCTAAAATCATCCATGAACTCTATAGCCGAACCATCATTGGATTCCAACAGGGTCCTCACCTGTGTGATCCATTCATCCAGCCCCGCTCCACCTTTTGAGGAACTAACATCTTTCTCCTTGTATTTCCAGTGCGCCGCATAACCTCTCTCAGCAATATCATCCATCCTCTTCGTCCTTATCTGAACTTCGACCCATTGCCCTGTATTGCTCATCACTGTGGTATGAAGGGACTCATAACCATTGGCCCTAGGCGTACTGATCCAATCCCTCAATCTATCCGGGTTGGGGCGATAAAAATCTGTCACAATGGAATAAACCTGCCAACAATCAGCCTTCTCTGACTCATCATTTGAATCAATAATGACCCTGATCGCAAACAAATCATAGACTTCTTCAAATGGTATATTCTGCTTTTTCATCTTGTTGTAGATAGAATAAACAGACTTTGGTCTTCCCTTGATATTAAACTTAAAGCCCTGCGTTTCGAGTTCACGCTCTACTGGCGCAACAAAGCTCTTGATGAATTTATTCCTGGAAACCCTAGTTTCTTTGATCTTACCCACGATAAACTGGTATGTTTCCGTATCGGTATATTTTAGGTATAAATCCTCCAGCTCTGATTTGATGCTATAAAGCCCCAAACGATGCGCCAACGGGGCATAGAGGTACATGGTCTCTGAGGCGATCTTCAACTGCTTATGCCGTGGCATACTTTGCAGTGTCCTCATATTGTTCAGCCTATCTGCCAGCTTGATCAAAATCACCCTAACATCATCTGACAGGGTCAAGAGCATTTTCCGGAAATTTTCAGCCTGCTGGGAACTGCCATACTCAAACACACCTGAGATCTTGGTCAGCCCATCTATGATCTTGGTCACCCGTGGCCCAAATTCCCTTTCAATATCCTCTAGTTCCCATTCCGTGTCCTCCACTACATCATGCAACAAGGCAGCCACAATGCTGGTGGTTCCCAAACCTATCTCCTCTACACAAACCAAAGCGACCTCTAGCGGATGATAAATATAAGGCTCACCTGATTTCCGTCGCATCTCTTTATGGGCCTCGCTAGAAACATTAAAAGCCTTTTTGATGACTTTGGCATCACCACTCTTCAATAAAGGCTTGGCCAACCTTAGCAGCTTTCTGTATCTCTTAAGTATTTCTTTTCTTTCGACCTCTGGATCTATGTTAATCATATTATTAAAATCGTAGTTACAAACTGCTCTGCAGCTCTCAGGTTCCAACTCACCAAATTACACACTAATTTCAATCTTTTTTCTCCAAAAGCCCAGTAGGCAAAGAAAGATTATCACTGGTGTTTTCACACCAAAATTTATTCTTATTGATTTTCAACCACTTAATGTTTTACCATGAAATTTATTCAACTTTTTTTCTTGTTATCTATTGCAGGTTATAATTTCATTATTACCTTTGCATCCACATTAGAGAAGCAAATGTAATCAAAACCAAAAGGGTAACACTTACATTGGCAAATCAAGCGGATGTGGCGAAATTGGTAGACGCACTAGACTTAGGATCTAGCGCCGCGAGGCATGGGGGTTCGAGTCCCTCCATCCGCACTAATCAACCAGCCCTCAATCACGAACCACCAATCCTAACCGATCCATCGGGCGGGCAAATGGTGTCGAGGTTGAGGGTTTTTAGTTTATAGCAAAATTTAATCAATTACAGCCTTGGAAATCAAACTAGACAAGCAATCTACTAATCAAGCTTCAATTAAAATTAGTTTAAATGAAGCAGATTATCAACCTAAAGTTGATGCCAAACTAAAAGACTATGCCAAGAAAGCCAATATTAAAGGTTTTCGCCCTGGTAAAGCTCCAATTGGTATGGTTAAAAAACTATACGGAACGTCTGCTTTGGTTGAAGAAATCAACGAGATCCTTTCTTCATCTTTGAACAACTATATCAAAGAGCAAAGCTTCAAAATTCTAGGCGAACCTCTTCCAGTGGTTGAAGATGCTGATGCTATCGACTGGAATAAGCAAAAAGAATTTGATTTTGAATATAAAATCGGATTTGTAGAAAACGTTGAAGTTGCTTTGGACAAGTCTATCAAAGCCACTGATTATAAACTAAAGGTTGACAAAAAGGCTGTCGATGATGCTATCGAAAACTTAAGACGTCAGTATGGTAAAATGACCAACCCTGAAGTAAGTCAAGAAAACGACTTCCTATATGGTGACCTTAAGTCTGCAGATGGTTCTTACGAGCAAACATTATCTCTTCCTCTTTCTAAAATGGACGGAAGATCAGTAAAGAAATTCATTGGTGTGGAAAAAGGTGCTGTCATCGAGTTTGATCCATCTAAAGCCATCAAAACTGATCTTGCAGAAGTATTAAGCCTAAGTGAGGAAGAAGCTGCCAATATCGCTGGTACCTATACTTTCACCGTGCAGAACATCAACAGAACTGAAGATGCAGCATTGGACCAAGAATTCTTCGACAAAGTATTTGGGCCTGACCAAGTAAAAACTGAAGAAGAATTTGTAGCCAAGGTAGAAGAAATCCTTAGCGACAACTATAATAAAGAAACAAAGGTTTTCAACGAGGAGAAAATTAAAGAGCTTCTCGTAGAAAAAGCCAATATTGAACTTCCTGAAGCATTCCTTAAAGAGTGGTTATTGAAAGCCAATGACGGAAAAGTGACAGAAGCTGATGTGGAAAAAGAATTCCCAATCTATGCTAAGCAATTGACTTGGTCGCTAATCTCCAACAAAATTGCTGAAGAGAATGAAATCAAGGCTGAGCATGAGGATGTAATTGCCAAGACCCAAGATATGGTTCGTGAGCAATTGGCAGCTTCAGGTCTAGGAGCTCAAATGGAAGACAATATGGACATGTTTGTCAACAACTATCTTCAAGGCAACGAAGGACAGAACTATATGCAGATGTTAACAGCTGTTCAAAACGACAAAGTCCTGGAACTTGTCAAGGACAAGATTACCATTAAAGAAGAAAAGATAGATGTCGAGAAGTTTAAAGAGCTAATCGAAAACTAATTCACATAATTAATCGTTAATAAAAAGTCCTTTTCTAAGGGCTTTTTTTATTTTTGTACTAATTCATAAAAAAGACGATATGATTAACAAAGAAGAATTTAGAAAATATGCCATTCACAGCCAAGGTGTGAGCGGCACTGCTTTTGATCAATATACCCAACAAATCGAAAACATGACCAGATCGGTAATTGAGGAAAGACCTACCAATTTCCGTGAAATTGATGTTTTCTCTAGGTTGATCATGGATCGCATTATTTTTCTGGGTACACAAGTAGATGACCATATTGCCAATATCATCACTGCTCAGTTACTTTTCTTGGAATCTGTAGACTCTAAGAAAGACATTCTATTATACATCAATAGCCCAGGCGGCTCTGTTTATGCGGGTTTAGGCATCTATGATACCATGCAGTATATCAACCCTGATGTGGGAACTATTTGTACTGGTTTGGCAGCCTCTATGGGCGCTGTATTATTGGCTGGTGGAGCTGCGAACAAAAGAGCGGCCTTACCCCATTCAAGGGTTATGATTCACCAACCTCTTGGTGGCGCTCAAGGCCAAGCTTCTGATATTGAAATCACTGCCAAGCAAATCTTGATATTGAAGCAAGAATTGTATGAAATATTGGCTCATCATTCTGGTAAAGACATCGAGCAAATTGAGAAAAACTCAGATCGCGACTACTGGATGAGAGCCCCTGAAGCCAAAGAATACGGCTTGATAGACGAAGTATTGACTAGAAAAAAATAATAATGGCTCAAGTTACTTGTTCCTTTTGTGGGAGAAATAAGAAAGATGTAGACCTGATGGTTTCGGGAATTTCAGCGCATATCTGTAATTTCTGTATTGATCAGGCCTTCCAAATCTTAGGAGAGGAAGAAAAGACAAAAAAACAGGATAAAAAACCGAAGTTTAAATTAAAAAAACCGAAGGAACTTACCCAGTACCTCAATCAATATGTCATTGGTCAAAACGAAGCCAAAAAGGTACTTTCTGTTGCTGTTTATAACCACTATAAACGATTGCTTCAGAAGACCAATGATGACGAAATCAAGATAGAAAAGTCCAATATTATCATGGTTGGGGATACAGGAACAGGTAAAACATATTTGGCCAAAACATTGGCTAAAATTCTTGAAGTTCCTTTCTGTATTGCTGATGCTACGGTTTTGACAGAAGCAGGCTATGTAGGCGAGGATGTCGAGAGTATCCTTACCAGATTATTACAGTCTGCCGATTATAATGTAGAAGCTGCAGAAAGAGGTATCGTTTATATTGATGAAATCGATAAGATTGCCCGTAAATCGGACAATCCATCGATTACCAGAGATGTAAGTGGTGAAGGTGTTCAACAGGCCATGCTTAAATTATTGGAAGGCACCACGGTCAACGTTCCACCTCAGGGAGGCAGGAAGCACCCTGATCAAAAAATGATTGCTGTCAATACTGAAAATATCCTTTTCATTTGCGGCGGTGCATTTGATGGTATTGCGAGACATATTGCCAATAGACTAAATACACAACCTCTCGGTTTTAGCAAGAAAACCGAACAGGAGCTTATTGATAGGAACAATTTATTGCAATATGTGACAGCTCCTGATCTGAAATCGTTTGGACTAATACCCGAATTGATAGGCCGTCTTCCAGTACTAACTCACTTGGATCCTCTGGATAAGGAAACTCTCAAAAGCATCCTTACTGATCCTAAAAATGCCCTTACCAAGCAATACATCAAATTGATGGAAATGGAAGGCATCAATCTCCTATTTGAAGAGAGTGGTATTGATTATATAGTTGAAAAAGCAGTAGAATATAACCTTGGAGCAAGAGGACTTAGGTCTATTTGTGAGGCCATAATCACTGATGCAATGTATGAACTTCCGTCTGAAACTGACATCAAGGAATTAGTAATAAACAGAAAATATGCCCAAGAGCAATTTGACAAATCAAAGTTCAAAAAACTCCAAGTAGCATAATCAAACTGTTTGAAATAATTAATAACCTGCTAACAAATTGTTGGCAGGTTATTTTTTTATACTTTCCACAATCATCTTCGCGGTTTCCTGAGAAGCACTTTTATTACCCAACAACTCTCTGACCAAATTATACCCCTCTAGGATTTCAGCTTTTCTTTGGGCATTTCCCAAAATAGCCCTAAGTTCCTCTAACAAAACCTCTTTATTATATTCTCCCTGAATCAATTCCCTTACCACTTCCTTATCAACAATCAAATTCACCAAGGAGATAAACGGTACTTTTATCAAATTCTTTGCTATGGCATAGCTAATGCCAGATGTTCTATAAACCACCACTTGTGGAACCCTAAACAATGCCGTTTCCAGAGTAGCAGTTCCTGAAGTAACTATAGCCGCATTGGCATGATAGAGCAAATCATATGTTTGGTCAAAAATCACCTTCACACCCATGTCAATGGCATTTTGATAAACTTCTTCTGGCAGGTTTCTAACACCCGCTATGATAAATTGGGCATTCGAAAACAGAGGAACAATATCCACCATGGTCTGCATCATTTTGTCCACCTCTTGCCTTCTACTTCCCGGAAGTAAAGCGATTATTGGCTTATAGCTCAATTCATTTTTTTGATGAAAAAAATCATGTGGCGTAAATTTTGCCATTTCATCCAAGAGCGGATTACCTACATAATTCACATCCCAATCAAACCGCTTAAAAAACTCTGGTTCAAAAGGCAATATGCAATACAAGTGGTCAACATACTTTTTCAACTTAAAAGCACGTTTTTGATTCCAGGCCCATACCTTAGGAGAAATATAATAATGGACAGGTATACCTTTTTCGTGGCAAAACTTGGCAATCTTCATATTAAAACCGCCATAATCCACCAAAATCACAGCATCTGGCTGGAATGCAAGAATATCTTCCTTTACCAGCTTGAGGTATTTGAGCACTTTCCTGAAGCCAAACAAAACCTCAACGAAGCCCATTAGCGCAACGTCATCATAATGAGCCACCAGAGAGAGATTAGCCTGCTCACTGTAGTCTCCGCCCATCCCCCTCAAATTGGCCTGAGGGTCAAGTTTTCTGATGGCAGTTATCAAGTTGGACGCATGTAAATCGCCGGATCTTTCACCGGAAATAATATAGTACTTCATATAAAAGTGAATAAAGGGAAATTACCCAATGCTACAGGCAATATTAGCAAATATAAATAAAGGGAATTACCATGAACCTGTCCTAAGACATTTGGCAAAGTAAGCATAGAAAAAGAAAAAGCCCTTTTAAAAGGGCTTTTTTTATTCTCCATAATATTCCACAAAATTCCGGGGAGTTTCATAAAGTTTCAACTTGTACAAGCCCCCATGAGGAGTAATTTTATCAATAGCAGGTTCAAGAATTTTCCAGAACTCCATCACCAAATTCTCACAACTGGCCATTTTACCAGACATAAAATCCACATCCACATTAAGGTTTTTATGGTCTACCTTTTCTATTACCAAAGTTCTAATCAAAGTACTCAGAGCCTTCAAGTCTACTACAAAGCCCGTATCTTCATCCGGCAATCCTTTAACGGTCACTATTAAATCAAAATTATGTCCATGCCAATTGGCATTGGCACATGGTCCAAATACTTCAATATTCTTCTCCTCAGTCCATTTAGGGTTCCAAAGTTTGTGAGCTGCATTGAAGTGTTCTTTTCTAGAGACTTGTATCATGACTGGTATTACGGTTTGAGACTGCAAAGATAAAAAAAAAGTAACACCCTAATATCATGAACTTAGGAATCCACTAAAAGACTTAACTTATTTCATTCATTTTGACCAAAAATTGTATAAGGTGATCTTCCCTGTTAAGGTTTAGCTTATTCTCTTTCAGGTATTTCTTTCCTTCTTTTTGATCATCGGAATCTAAACTTTTCACCATACTTCTATTGGAGAGCCTTACTGAAATGGCTTCCCCGCTAGAATTAATCAAATAATAAGATTCAGATGGAATAAATCTTTTTCCCGGACTTGGAGAGTAAGAATTCTTAGGAGGTGTTTCCAACTTATTCTTAAAAACCCTCACTAAAACATAATTTTCTCCTTCTAATAGGACATTAACAAAGTCGCTTTCGGAAACTCCAGGAACTTCATCAAATCCTTTTTTAAAAACCATTTTCACCAAAGCCCCGTCATTGTCTCTAAGATTATCCTGTGGTCGGTTCAGGACGAATGAATAAATTTGTTTTTTATCCAAGACAATTTGATTACCATTATCGTTTGCAGCCAAAATTTCCTTTTCGTAAACATTGATTTTGGTTGGTACATTTTCTTTTGTCCAACCCTTCTCCATGGTGTAACTGGCATTTGACCAATCATCAAATAAAAAAGGAGAGCCTAGAATCCCCTCATAAGATGACACCCTCAAGGGAACACCATTCATTTCGACATTAGCTATTTGACCAAAACTATTAAAACTAACAAAAACGAATATTAATACTAAATTTATTGAATTTCGCATGATTAATGTTTTATCACTTTACTTCTTAAAACTAAATCACCCATTTGGATCATAAACAGATAAACTCCAGCAGGTTGGGACAATTGATATTCAAAATTCACCTCTCTTTGTTGTTTATAAAAGGACCTAGATGAAATTTCCCTGCCATTAAGAGTATATACAGCCAACTCCAATTCCCCCTCATATTCATTATTAATCCTCAAATTGACTTTCCCCGTTGTAGGACTAGGCCCAATAAAAACCCCAAAGGTTCCTAGCGAAGGTTCTTCATCTTCTATGGCAGTGACCAAAACTGGTTCAGAAAGTCTGTTACACGTCTCGTCGGATATGGCCACCTGATACATCCCATCATTATCTGCAGCATAGGAACGGTTAGTAGCACCCGGTATCTTCGCCCCATTATAATACCATTGATAGGCATTTGCCAAAGTCTGACTGGTCATCACACTCCCATTTACTACTATCACCGGAACCTGCAGTCCATTCTCGCTTATAGTCACGGTCTTTGTAAATGATTCACTTTGGATATTGTTCCCAATGGTTAGCACCACATCATATTCTCCTGTTTCAGAGAAGCTAAAACTAGGGTTTACCAAATCTGAATTTCCTGCGTTTCCAAAATTCCAAGTATATGTACTGATACTTCCCTCACTAAGATTCGTAAATTCTGTTGATCCTCCTACGCAATTAAATGCGGAAGTAAAGTTGGCAAATAATACATCTTCACAATTTTGGACCAACCAATTATCGGCATTGATCACTTCTGCACCTAAACCTAAATTCACAATCGCATCTCCCGACAAATCAACTCCGTCTATATTAAGGAACTCAAAACAATACTTTTTATAAATATCATGAACAAATTCACCTTTCTGTGATGCGTATATGCGTGCTTCACTATTACTGGTAGATTCGACAACAAGATTTTCTAATAGATTAAATTGTTTACTTGGGGACAAATCCAAAAGGGCTCCTTGTCCCATTACCAAATTATTGGCTGTAAAACCGGCAACACTTCCCAGGATCATGCTGCCATTTTGAATATATATATCACTTATAAAACTGGAACTACCATTATACACCAAGTCACCAGATTGTACCTCTAGGGAATTAATAGCTCCATTATTGTTGGTCAAGGATCCATTGACCCCATCGAAAATAAAATTCCCCTCAAATGTGAAGCTTGAGTTATTTGAAATATCGATACTTTCATGGAATTCCAAAACATCAACATTACCCTTCAAAACCGAACCTTGTTCCAAAAACAAACTGTTTAACTCCAGCCTTTCAGCTCCTACCAAAAGTTCTCCCCCCACTATCTCCAACCTATCCAATAATTCTGCATTGGTAAGATTCCAATTACCAGAAACTATTCTAACTGTAAGGTCTTCAAATACAACTCCCGCAAATTCCATAAATTTGTCCTGTTCGTCAGCAGCATCAAAAATCACCTCTCCATGACTTATGCTCGTCAACTGGTTACTTACTCTAAAACCTCCTCCTACGGCCAACTCAAAAGTATTCATATTCATATTGACTACTCCTCCACCAAAAATATTGACACTGAAAGCGGAAGAATTCTCTGACAAATTCACTTGGGTACTTTGACCTGATGCCAGTTCAAAAAGTACTCTTGAATCAGCGTCAGGAATTTTATTGGCTGAAACGCCTCCTTGTGTTTCAGACCAATTGGCAGCATCACTCCAGTCTCCTGTTGCCCCACCTACCCAATATAAAGTCTCATCTGCACCATCAACCGTACCCGCCTTTAACACTAAGGAAAACTCCTGCGCTCCATTGGTCAAACTTCCCTTATGGCTTACCCTCACCGTATATTTCTTTGGGGTCGGAGAACTGATAATGACTTGTTCCACATTATCCCTAAAATTATCAGCAGAGTTAATTGCCTGACTGTTGGCTCCTTTACTTGGATCAAGTGACCAAGGGAAATATTCCTGGCCGGTCTCGTCTACAATACGCATATCCAAATCATTGACCAGCTTTAAGTTTGACGGGTTCAATATAGTTGGACTCGGACTGGATGAAGGATCTGTCCATGCAATAGTGGCCTTTATTGGGCTTATTCCGTCTGATACTATTTCATATTCATATACTCCACCTTGTTCCAAGGTAAGTTCTCTAATTAAATCTGAAGAACCATTCTCCTCTATGATCATTTCAGCTGCCGCTTTTGCATTCAATATTCCCCAACCATATACATAATCCGGTCCCTCATAAAGTCCTCCATCCAAGGCAGTATTAATGGCCAATGCCTTAAGGGTAGATGACCGCATATAATCTCCACTATTCCTCTGGGCGTATAATTGTTGAAGTAGCAAGAGGGAACCTGCCACATTGGGAGAAGCCATAGAGGTACCACTTAAGGTCGTGTAGGCATCCGTTCCATTTTCCGAAATTGCCGTGCTAAAAACACCAACTCCTACGCCTACTAAATCTGGCTTAATCCGGCCATCATCTGTAGGGCCCCAACTCGAAAAATCACTTATTGCCAGTGAAGACCTATCATTATATTCCTCAAAGGGAGATACTGCCCCAACTGTAATGACATTTTTAGCTATTCCTTCCGGCCCAATGGTATCATCTGGACCATCAGGGTCCCTGGTTCCATCTCCTCTATCTGTCCTATCATTTCCTGCAGCCCAAACCATGGTATAATAAGGTTTTGAAAAAGCTATATCGTCCAAAGATTTGCTTTTTGCTGTATATAAACCAAACCGATAATCCTCATTAGGATCAACTGATGGATTTCCGGCCCATTTCCAGGTTCCATTTTGATCCCGGTACCATCCCAAAACAATCCCATAGGAATGATTCGAAACCAAATGTCCATCTGGCTTAGTTTCTTTATCATAGGCATTAGTGCCCATTTTTGAAATATCCCCTTCCCAGTTAAATGCCCAGCCATTTGACTCATAGGCCATGCCCTTTGCATTCTCATTCAAGCCTTCGGCCAAAAGCGTACCCGTAACGTGAGTAGCATGGTTACTGATCACCTCACTTGATCCATCGACCTGTCTAACTCTCCCTCCGAATTCTGCATGATCAGGTTTTGGACGAGTTTGATCATAAACACCTATGGTCAAACCCTTACCTGTAAGGTTAAGGCCAAGGTCCCCATTGGGGTGAAGGGCATCTGTTTGGGTGGTTTGCGCCGCTCTCACATTATAAGTGATATAGTAAACTGGTGCTCCATTTTCATCAAAATATCGCAGCTCGCCTACTTTTCCCTCTTCCAAAAATAATTTAATCGGAACTCCCTTAGAAGCCGCCATGACCTTAAGGGCATCATTACCTAGTAAATATTGCTTATAATTGGCATCAAAATCTACTTGAATCCCCTTTCTTACTTCATCAATTTTCCGTCCTATTTCTGAAGACTCCTGTGCTTTTGCTAAAACAAAAGCGCAAAACAAAAAAACATTTATCAGTAATAATTTTTTCATAGATAATCCACTTGGCCTCAATAAATAACTCTTCCAATTTATAAAAAGTTTGTAATAAAAAAGGGAGACATTATATCTCCCTTTTAAAAAATATTATAACCGCTTATTGTTTTGTAAGCACTACAGTTCCTCCATCTCCATAAGTATTTGACCATACTATCCTTATGGTACCGTTTATTGGATCTGCAGTTCCGCTGATCGTAAATGGATCCCCATATTGATCTGTATTGCTTGCATCACCAGTAATATCATTACAGTTATCCGATATCCTACCTGTCGCACCTGAGTCCCCATATCCGTTTGGATATAATCCAAAGGTCATATCACTCAATTGATAAACCCCTGTTCCCACTTCTGCAATATCAATGGTATTATTAAAAGTGTAATTGGTTAATGTTTGGCTTGCTCCTCCACTACCATCTCCCAAAATCAAAGTTTCCCAAAACACAGAATAAGTTCCCTCTAACTGGGATGCGCAAACCATCCTCATTTTATAGGTCAACTCTCCATAATTAGCACTTATTTTCGCACCACTGGCATCTGTGATTTTCAAAACCAAATCGGGAGTTTCTTCTAACCCAATATTACCTATCAATACTTCCACCATCAACGTTGCTGTCACTTCACCAGCAGGAATGGTCACTGTATTGGATGGTAAATTATAATGGACACCTTGAATAGCTGTAGAACTAGGGTCCGCCTCTACTTGAACCGTAAGATCACTAGTACCTGCTGCTCCGACCAAATTGACTTGGATCTTTCCCATATCCGTTTGATCAGTGTTGCCTTCTTCTTTTTCAAAATTCTCAGTATAACCATTGGGTAGATTGGCATCATTGAACTCAATTTCTACCCCGCTCCAAACTGTATCTAAACCTGGATCATCGAAACAGGATGTAGCCATAAAAGATACTAAAGCTACCAATAAGTATATATATTTTGATTTATGCTGTCTCATCATTTCTCCTTCTTTTAGTTATAATCCGGATTATTTTCCAACAAATCATTCAGTATGATTTCATCCTGAGGAATAGGAGATAAAATCCTATAATCTGAGTAAGGTACAGGTTCGAAATTTCCAGATTTAGAAATTGTCATACCATTTCTCTTCAAGTCGAACCATCTGTGTCCCTCGGTTGCAAACTCCACCCTATTCTCATGCATAATTAAGTCCATCAAAGCGGCACCACTAGCTGCAGTATTGCCCAAACCTCTTTTACTTCTCAGCGCATTAAGATCTGCTCTGGCGCCTGTTTCATTGGAAGTTTTATAGCGTGCTTCAGCCCTAATTAAATACAATTCAGAAGCCCTGAAAATTGGAATATTCTCGAGAAAGTCACCTTTATGACCCAACCACTTAGTAGATCGGTAAAATGTACCTGCAGTCCCCTCTCTTTCTGTTTCTACCCAAGTATCCAACCTCACATCTCCGGCTTCATAGGAGGCCAGTAAATCATCTGATACCGTTAGAATAAACTGGGCACTGGCATATACATTGGCCAAAAGGGAACACATAGAATTATTCAGCCCATCAGTCCCCAGCCAATCCTGAGAACGGATCTCCACTTCAAATAATGATTCTGGATTGGGAGCGGTAGAAAAGCCTGCTACATAGCCCTCAGCATCCATCAGGCCAGTCCCATCATCGGTCAAGCCAAAACTCACCATGGCATTAGTGGCCATAGTAGCTGCATCTGCATAATTTGACATATACAGATAAACCCTGGCCAATAAGGCCTGAGCAGCTCCCTTTGATGCCCTATAAACATCTGTTGTTCCTATACTAGCACTGGGCAATAACTCGATGGCACTGTTTAGATCCGAAACTATCTGGGCATAAACCTCAGTATTGGTAGATCTTGCTCTAAAATCCGCAGCGGATAGGCCTAAGGTAGGCGTAGTTCTTAAGATAACACTTAAATCAAATCCATTTACTTCTTGTCCAGGCTCATATCCATAGACCCTAGCCAGGTCAAAGTAATTCAATGCCCTGATAAAATATGCTTCTCCTTTTACCCTATTGCGTAAATCTTCATCTCCTTCCACTTCGTCTATTCCAGCCAAAATAATATTGGCATCATTGATGGAGCCATACAAACCAGGATTATTATCCGTGTCCGTATCTACCTCAGTAAATTCCCACAAGTTAATGTGTTGACGATCTGCATTGGCTTCCTGACCAATATACCTACCAGTGTTTGCAATAACTTTTAAATTATCTGCCATCACTTCCGGTGCTATCTGCATGACCTGACCGTAATAATCAAAGCCCCTGGTCCTTCCATACATGGAAAAAGCCAAGGATTGATACCCCTCTACATCTGCCAGTGCAGTTTCTGGTGTTAAGCTTTGGCGAGGCTCTGTATCCAATAAATCTGAACATGCCCCCATTGCTAAAGCCGAACCTACAAATAGTATTTTTATAATATTTTTCATTTTGCTTTAGTCTTAGAATGTTAGATTGATACCTGCAGAAAATTGCTTCGAATTTGGATAAGCGCCATAGGTACTTTCACCCACGCTCAACACTTCAGGATCAATCCCATTGAACTTGGTAAATGTTGCCAAATTGATCCCTTGAGCATAAATCCTCGCACTTTTCATCCCTATTTTATTGGCAATAGCCACTGGTAAAGAATAATTCAAGGTCACTTGCTTTAATCGGATATACCCACCATCATTGACCAACCTGGTAGATGATGTACCTAAACTTGAAGTACCTGGTGCCTGCCCTCCTTCATATGGCATAGGTGTTTTGGTTATATCACCAGGTTCCTTCCAATAGTCCAACTGAGAAACATCCTGATTGTCTGGACTAGATCCTGCATAAGCTATATTATACAAATCTGAATTAAAGATTTTGTTTCCGAACTGATATTGGAAGAACACTTCTAATGAAACTGGCCCATAGCTAAATGAGTTGGATAAACCACCATAATTACTCGGTAGGCCACTACCTATATACCTCAAGGATGATTCACCCGCTATATAAGTATACTCTCCGTTCTCGTCCTCATACATTACCCTACCATTCGCAGGATTAACGCCCAAAAACTGATTGGTATACAAGAAATTAATAGGTTTACCTACAATAAGATCATTTCCTATCCTATCCAAACCATCATATAATTCCATCAATTCATTCTCCAAGAAGGTGATATTGAATGCAGTATTCCACTGAAAATCTCCTGAAACTATATTGACAGTTTGCAAATCAAAATCAATACCTTGATTCCTTACTTTTCCGGTGTTCCTTGTAATCGTCTTAAAGCCCGCATCAATAGGGAGTGGAGTATCCAAAAGCAATGCATTGGAATTTTTTCTCCAAAAATCCACCGTACCAATTATACGTCCATTAAATAAAGTCCAATCCAAGCCTATATTATAGGTTTCTGCTTCTTCCCAAGTCAACAAATCATTACCTAACTGGGACACCCAAAGCGCTCCACTTCCCAAGTATTGTCCCGCACTTCCTACCAAGGTCCTTGAGTCAAAATTCCCAATCTCTGAATTACCTGTAACACCATACGAAGCTCTCATCCTTAAATTGTCGATCCAATCCATATCCTGAAGAAAATCTTCTGATGAAATCCTCCATCCAGCAGAAAATGCATAAAATGTTCCCCACTTATATTCTGAACCAAAGCGGGAATTTCCATCTCTTCTAAGAATTACCTCCGCATTATACCGGTCGTCATAATCATATTTGGCCTGCCCGAATATACCGGCACGCTTATATTCTGTATAATTACCATTCACATCATATGGTGTGGCAGCATTCTGAAGATACCTCAATGTTGGGTTTGCAAAACCTCTACCCGTGGCAGAACTCAACTCATCCTGAGCCCCCTTATACTCAAATCCCAAAATACCTGAGATATTATGTACATCTTCAAAACTCTTGTTGAAATTAAAGTTATGGTTGGTATTGAAATTATTATACCTTCTGTCTGTATAACTCGCAGATCCTCCATAAGACGAAAAAGCAGGAATAGTAGAAGGTCTGCTGTTTTCATCCCGGTTATCCGTAAAGTCTATACCCGCATAGGAAGTAAAACTCAACCATGGTGTAAATTGATAATTCAAGGATAAATTGGAAACAGACTGAACAGTTGTCGCACGTCTCAATTCCTGATATACACCTTGAATAATATTGTATCCGAAAAGATGATCAGAAGGATAAGCAGCAAATTCTCCATCTTCATCATAAATAGGAACATTTGGCCTGGCCGCATAACCTGAAACAAATGGGCCATTCACAAAATTTCCCCTATCAATGGTCCCATTGGTCCTTTGATAAGCTAAAGACAAGTTGGCTGTTACAGTAAATTTGTCATTGGGACGGTGGGTAAGGTTGAGTCTACCTGTGCCCCGCTCATAATCTGACTGTATCACTTGACCTTCCTGAGAAGTATAAGAACCAGAAAGATAAAAAGTAGTCTTTTCATCCCCTCCTGAAATAGAAAGATCATAAATACTCAGCCGAGCATTGTCCCGATAAAGCGCATCCACCCAATCAGTGGACTCTAGGTCCGGATCTTCCGGATTACCATAGATTGCTGCTGCATCATTTGGGTTTAATCCTGCATTGGTATAAGATGCCTGCTTGATTTGAGCCAGCTGTTGGGCATTCATCACATCATATACTCCCAAAGGCTGCACAACACCTTCTTGAACTGAAAGTGTAATATCAGTTTTTCCTTCACGGCCTCTTTTGGTAGTGATCAAAACCACACCATTAGCCGCTTGTGCTCCGTAAATGGCTGCTGCTGCCGCATCTTTCAATACTTCAATGGATTCAATATCATTTGGGTTAATCGCCGCAAGAGCATTTTGGGAACCTTGGGTAGAGGCACTTCTTGTGGTCAATTGTACTCCATCCACAATATAAAGTGGTGAATTGCCCGCATTGATCGAACCCGTCCCTCTAATCCTTACATTCAGCGTTCCTCCTGGCTGCCCACTTCCTGAAGTAACCTGTACACCGGCTATTCTCCCCTGCATGGCACGATCAAATGATTGCATGGGAAGGTTCGCAAAGACTTCTCCCTTGACTGAAGCAATAGCCCCTGTGATCTCTCTTTTGGATTGGTCACCGTAAGATGTGATAACAAACTCCGACAAGGTCTGCACATCAGGCTCTAATTCAACATTGATGATTGACTTGGTTCCAATAGGAACTTCTATCGTCTTCATCCCCACAAAACTAAAAATAAGAACGGAACTACCGGATGGCACATTGATGGAATACGCCCCATCTAAATCTGTAGCTACTCCTACTGTAGTCCCTTTAACGAGAACCGTAGCCCCCGGAATGGCTTCTCCATCAGCTGTGGAAGACACTATTCCGGTGACAGTACGGCTTTGACCGTATACCATGGCACAAGCCACAAGGAATACCAGTCCTAGCAGTAAAACTTTCTTCATGATAAATAATTTTATTTTGGTTTAACATCTATAATATAGTTTATTCTCTCTTAATAATCCAATAACAAGCCCCAATTTCAATAAACTATAAAAATCAATAATCCTACAACAAACCAACCTAACTATTGTTTACAAAATTTAATTCTGAATAAACAACGCAAACCAAAACATGATCTAAATCAACAAAACCTAACCTAACAGATAAAATAAACAGTAATACAAAGCAATATTTTGACCACAAACAACAACCAAACACCATTTATAACATATTTAAGATTAAAATGGAATTCTTCCTTTCAAAATCTAAAAATTATTTAAATAATACCTTCATAAAACTATGTTGCACAAAAAAAAGCGAAATAACCAACTGAAAAACAATTCATTAAAAAAACTCAAACATGAGAGCAAAAAAACAAACAGCTAAATAAAAATTATGTGTATCCGTAAGAGTGCACGTAATAAAATATGACAATACGTGTCATTAAATTTCAAGGTATCAGGATAGTTGTTTTCTTGCATAAAAACAAGAAAAGCTATGAACCTTATAGAATTTACGGGCCATTTCCCAGATGAGGAAAGTTGTGAACAATACATCAAGAAATACCGTGAGAAAAGCGGTATACGGTGCAAAAACTGTGAGAAGATAACCCGACACTATTGGTTTGCCAACGGCAGGTTTTTCGAATGCAGCAGTTGTCGGAGACGTTCTTCTCTTAAATCAGGGACGGTAATGGAAAACAGCAAGCTTCCGCTCCGTATCTGGCTATTGGCCATGCTGTTTATGTCGGCGACCAAGAAAGGGTTTTCCTGCCTTGAGCTCCAGCGGCAACTGGGGCTTAGCCGATATGAGACCACTTTCCGTCTGATGCACAGGATACGGTCAGCCATGGGACAACGAGATGAGCTTTATATCCTCAGTGACATGATTGAATATGACGAGTGTTATATGGAAACCGTACAGGAGAACCAGATCTTGGGTCAGCTTAAACGTGGAAAAGGCAGCCAGAAACAGACCGCAGTAGCGGTGGCGGCCGAATCGGTACCCTTGGAAGACCTGGATTCCGGGCAGAAAACAAAGCGCTGTGGCTATTTCAAAATGAGGGTCATGGACAAAGTGGACTGCGAGAGTGTCAATGCCTTTATCCGGGCCAATACCGTAGGGGATGTGGTACTGTTTACAGACAAGAACACGGCCTACTCGAAAATAGAGGAAGTGGTGGCCACCCATTTGGCCGTTCCATCGGGAAAGGAGTCCGTAAACGACACCTTAAAATGGGTACACAAAGCAATCAGTAATCTTAAAAGAACCCTGTTGGGGGTATATCACATGATAACTTATAAATATTTACAGAACTATTTAAATGAGTTTGTTTACAGATTGAACCGAAGATATTTTGGCAAAGGACTCTTTGAAAGGCTCGTTATTGCGGGCACTTACCCATACGTGCAGTAAAACGGATACACATAATAAAAATTACCTCCAAATAAAAACAAAACCAACGAATTTTCTTTGATTTCAATTTATTACAATCTCAATCCTTCGATTTTTAGCCCTATTGGATTGATTGGAATTAGGTACCAAGGGCTTTTTGTCCCCCCAGCCCATCACTTCCAATCTGGAAGCTGGAATACCGTTTTCAATAAGATAAGACTGTACACTTTTCGCTCTGCGCATACTCAAATCTTGATTATAACTTTCTTCTCCAATATTATCCGTGTGCCCTTCTATTACAATATTCACTTGCTCATTTTCCAAAAGGAACTTTTTGAGTCTTGACAAGGAGCTTTTTGACGCTGGTTTTAATTCTGATTTATCAAAATCAAAAAACACATTTTCAAATAGGAACTGTTCACCTTTGGCCACTGGTTTAAGACCAATCTCCATATTTTTGATATCCTTTAAGCTATCTTTTTCCACATTATAGATCTTTGGCAAAAAGCCCTTTTTCTCAACATAAAGTCCAGAAAACGCCTTATCAGGATAAATCATCATAAATTGCCCTGAATCTCCACTTGACCTAAACTCATAGAGGGTACTGTCGTTCTCTAAATTTACCAAAGCCAAAGAAGCTACAATTGGCTCTCCTGTCTTTTCATTCACGACTTTACCTCCGGTAACAATCAAGCGTTCTCCAAGATCAATTTCCTCAGGAAAAGTGAAGCGAAACAAATAAGATCTGTCCAGAACACCGTTCCGAATAGAATTCTCGGTATAATAAGCATAATCCCTTTGTGCAGTAATAAACAAGGCCAATTGATCCTGCTGATCATTTATAGGATAACCCAAATTATCAGGCATTTCAAATTCTCCTTTACTGATCTTGCTACTGAACAGGTCCATCCCTCCAAAACCCAAATGTCCATTAGAAGCAAAAAACAACAACTCATTATTGAAATATAAAAAAGGTGAAACCTCATCAAACTTGGTATTCACAACAGCCCCTACGTTCACAGGAACCGACCAAACACCTAACTTATCCCTCATGGAATAATAAATATCATTCCCTCCAAATCCTCCCCTTCGGTTAGATGAAAAGAAAAGAATACTGCCATCAGCAGATAATGATGGCTGAGAATCCCAATACCTGGAATTCACCTTCTCGCCCATATTTTTTGGCTGCTGCCATTTACCATCTATCTTATAGGCAATGTATAAATCACAAGAACCAAAGGAATCAGGCGCATCACAGCTAGTATATATCAATATATTCCCATCTGCGGAAATGGTACAAGTACCCTCATTATATACGGTGTTTATATTATTTCCCAAAGTCTCAGGACTGGACCAGCTCAGCCCATCCCAGGTAGAAGTAAAAATATCCTCATGATCAGTTCGCGCTATCCCATCTCTTTTTGTGAACAGCATCTGTCTGCTATCTGCTGTTAATACAGGAAAATACTGCTGATAAAATTCATTGAGTGGTACTGGCAGCTTCTCCTTATCGATCTGCTTGGTCTTTCTCATTTCACTTTCAATGAATGAAAGTTGTTCATCCATTTCCTTATAAGCGTGAGAAGCCTTTAGGGCATTGGAAAAATATCGCTGAGATGATTGAAACTTCATTACGGCCTGATCAAAATCACCAGACTTCAAATATATCTTCGTGATCAACCATGCAAAACTGGCCTTATGTTCAATATTCCCCGCACTTTTCAAATCACCCTTGATGGACACCTGAAGCGCCTCTGGATAATCTCCTTTATTTAACAATAACTGAGACCACTTTCTATATGCCTCCAAAAAATTATCATTTCTTTTTACCGCCAACTCAAACTTCTCCATCGCTTCATCATACCTTCTTCTCAAAGTCAAATCTTCCCCCTCTTGATAAAGCTTAATAGCTCTCCTATCATCAACGGTATACTCTTGGCCGTAAAGATGAAAACTGATAAATATAAAAAAGAGGACTATTTGGGTTGTTCGCATTTATTTATGGTATATCCATAAATTTATGAGTTTGAAGCGAAATATTCCAATCTGGATGACTTTTTACGTAATTAATTATGTCGTTGATGTACTTTTCTGACCTACTCCACTCGGGTTGAAGCAGTTTTTTACACTTTTCAGTAACCATAGCAGCATGCTTCTCTGCAAAATCAAAATCACTCTTATGAAAAACAATCACCTTTAGTTCATCCGCCCTTTCAAAAATACTTTCGTGTGGTTCTTTAAATTTCTTTGGGGAAAAACAAACCCAATCAAAATGTCCTGAAAAGGGATGCGTTCCACTGGTTTCAATATTGATAATGAAACCCTTTTCTTTTAATAGGGATGTGAGCGGATTTAAATCATACATTAAAGGCTCTCCACCAGTGATCACCACCAATCTTCCGGGATGTTCCAAAGCCCCCTGTACAATCTCCTCGATAGATAATACGGGCCATTTACCTGCTTCCCATGATTCTTTCACATCACACCAAACACAACCAACATCACAACCTCCCAAGCGGATAAAATAAGCAGGATGTCCTGTAAATGTCCCTTCACCTTGAATGGTGTAAAACGCTTCCATGACAGGAAGCTTCAATCCCTTTTCTACTAAATCTTTATCTATCATAATAATTTTTGATTGAGCGGGTAATTGAACCGCTTATGTTCTGGCTTTAGGCCTTTTTATATAACAAAGCAGGCTTCATGACTGGAAGTTCCCTCCCAATTAAAAAGCCTGCCCTTAAAAATATCTACCTATCTTAAGGATATACCTTTTTTTCTGCTGACTGTAAGGTATTATAAAGCAATGAAGCAATGGTCATCGGACCAACACCTCCTGGAACAGGAGTAATTGCTGAAACTTTATCAGCAACTTCATCAAACTTAACATCTCCAATCAATCGGAACCCGCTCTTTTTAGAAGCATCTTCAATTCTATGGATCCCCACATCCACTACAACAGCTCCTTCTTTCACCATATCCGCAGTGACAAATTCAGGTTTACCAATGGCCACAATAAGAATATCTGCGGTTTTGGTAATCTCCTTTAAGTTTTGTGTTCTACTATGAGTAAGGGTAACCGTACAATTTCCTGGGTTTCCATTTCTGGCCATCAAGATACTCATTGGCGACCCCACAATATGGCTTCTTCCTATCACCACACAATGCTTACCGGAAGTTTCAACATGATATCGCTTAAGCAATTCAACAATTCCATATGGCGTTGCAGCAACATATGTAGGCCAATTCAAAGCCATTCTACCTACATTGGCTGGGGTAAAACCATCCACATCCTTTTCAGGCTTGATCTTAGCGGTCACTTTCTCCACTGATATATGATCAGGCAATGGAAGCTGAACGATCAACCCATCGATCTCCGGATTCTCATTGATATCTTCCACTGTTTTCAATAACTCCTCCTCAGAGACACTATCCTCTAATCGTACCAATGTGGAATCAAACCCAACAAATTCACAAGCTTTTACCTTAGCTCCTACATAAGTCTGACTGGCTCCATCATTACCCACCAAGATCGCAGCCAAATGAGGAATTTTACCTCCTTCTTTTTTGATTTCCTTAACTCGGTCAGCAATTTCGTTTTTAATTTCTGCTGATGTTTTTTTACCGTCTATTATTGTAGGCATAATTTATTCTTTAAGTGAGAAGTACGAAGTGGGAATCCCACCTGTTAATCACAGTTTATTTACCAAATTTAATATCTAAAGATTATTCTATGATTCAAGATCATGGCTTCTAATTCAGAACAATAAAAGTCTTACATCTTGAATCTAGCCTCTTCTAATCTAACTTTAATACTGCCATAAATGCTTCTTGAGGCACTTCCACATTACCTACTTGTCTCATTCGCTTCTTCCCTTTCTTCTGCTTATCAAGTAGCTTACGCTTACGGGAAATATCTCCACCATAACACTTGGCCAATACATTTTTACGCATGGCCTTTACAGTTTCTCTGGCAATAATCTTGGTACCAATCGCCGCCTGAATAGCAATTTCAAACATTTGACGTGGCACTAATTCCTTTAATTTTTCGCAAAGTCGCTTGCCCCACTCATAGGCTTTGTCTCTATGGACTACAGCCGAAAGGGCATCCACTACTTCACCATTCAACATCACATCCAAACGAACCATATTGGATGGCTTGTTCTCTCTCAGCTCATAATCCAATGAAGCATAACCTCTGGAAATAGTTTTTAATTTATCGAAAAAGTCAAATACAATCTCTGCCAATGGCATATCAAATGACAATTCCACCCGATCCGCAGTGAGGTATACCTGGTTCTTGATCTGGCCTCTCTTTTCCATACAAAGCTGAATCACTGGCCCCACGTAATCGGACTTAGTGATGATGGAGGCATGAACAAAGGGCTCCTCAATATGCTTGAAAAGGTTCGGATCAGGCATATCAGACGGTGCATTGATCAGTTTATATTCCCCATTGTTCATTAATGCTTTGAACTGGACTGATGGCACTGTAGTGATAACCGTCATATCAAATTCCCGCTCCAATCGCTCCTGGATAATTTCCATATGAAGCATCCCCAGGAATCCACAACGGAATCCAAAGCCCAATGCTGCTGAGGTCTCCGGTTCCCAAACCAAAGAAGCATCATTCAACTGAAGTTTTTCCATAGAAGCCCTTAACTCCTCAAACTCGGTAGTATCTACAGGATAAATCCCTGCAAAAACCATGGGCTTCACATTTTCAAAACCTTGGATCGCTTTGGTACAAGGTCTTTTTATATGGGTAATGGTATCCCCTACTTTTACTTCCTTTGCTACCTTGATCCCAGAAATCAAATAGCCAACGTTACCAGCACTTATCGTGTCCTGCGGCTTTTGTTGAATACCTAAAATCCCGATTTCATCCGCATCATATTCCTTTCCTGTATTAACAAATTTAATCTTATCGCCCTTTTTGATGGTTCCGTTGAACACACGGAAAAGTACCTCCACACCACGGAAAGGATTATAAACAGAGTCAAAAATCATAGCCTGCAATGGCTCATCCACATCTCCTTTTGGAGCGGGCACTTTTTCAACCACTGCATTCAAAATATCTTCTATCCCCAAACCTTCCTTACCGGAAGCATGGATGATATCTTCTCTCTCACATCCAATCAAGTCGATCACCTCATCGGCAACCACCTCAGGGTCTGCACCTGGAAGATCTATCTTATTCAATACAGGTATGATCTCAAGATCATGCTCCATGGCCAAATATAAATTGGAAATGGTCTGAGCTTCTACCCCCTGAGAAGCATCCACAATCAATAATGCGCCTTCACAAGCCGCAATAGAACGTGAAACCTCATAGGAGAAATCTACGTGGCCAGGAGTATCTATCAGGTTCAGGACATATTCCTCCCCTTGGTAATTATATTTCATTTGGATGGCATGAGACTTAATGGTAATCCCTCTCTCACGCTCTAAATCCATATTATCCAATAATTGATCTTGCATCTCCCTTTCGGTCACCGTATTGGTAAACTGTAGGAGACGATCCGCCAATGTACTCTTCCCATGATCAATATGGGCTATGATACAGAAATTTCTTATTTTTTGCATATCCATTCTGAGGGCAAAAATAGTAAATAGTTAGTGTTTTAATAGTATAGCATTGACATATTTATCATATAGTTCCCTAATACCTTATATCCCTATCACCTTCACTAGCTTTTCTTTAGCTTAATGGACTTGTTGAACCTTATTATGCTCCTTATCTTTGCAGCTCCAAAATCAAACTCAAATCATGAAACAACTGGCGGAAAAGAAAAGAGAGAAAAATATAGGGGAATATATTGTTTATATGTACCAAATGGAGGACCTGATCAGGTCTTACCAATTCAATATGGATGAAATCCGCCAATATGTCATCTCCCATTACCCTGTATCCGATCAAGAAAGGACAGATATCACTGATTGGTTCCGCTCGCTGGTTCAACAAATGAAGCATGAGAAAATCCAAGAAACCGGACACCTTTCCACTACCCAAAAAGAAGTGGATCACTTGGCCAAAATCCATTGGGATCTGCTTAAAACTGATCAGGAATATTTCAAAATATACAATGAAGCCAAGCCTCATGTAATCGAAGCCATTATGAATGCTGATGGACAAGACTTAGGTCATGAAATCCAAATCTGCATCAACGGTGTCTATGGGCTTCTTCTGTGCCGCCTTACTGGCAAGAAACTAAGTCCGGAACAGGAAAAGTCCGCCCAAGCCTTTGGAAATGTTTTGAGTTATCTCAACCTTGCCTATATGGAAGAAAAGAAAGATCAAAAATAATTTCTGATGTCATAATGCCTGAAAGGCCATTTCCTCCAGGCATTATGGCCAATTAAAATTCCATAACTTCATAAATGCTCTTATAAAAACCATTTTCGGTAACAAAATCCAAATACTGCTGGTAAAACGGATGAGCACTCAAAGTAGCACTATCTCCCACAACGATCAACTTCCTCCTAGCCCTAGTCAAAGCCACATTCATCCTTCTGATATCAGCCAGAAAACCTATTTCACCTTGCTCATTGGACCTGACCAAACTGATCAAAATAATATCTCTTTCCTGCCCTTGAAATCCGTCGATAGTCCCTACGCTTATATTATCTCTTAATTCCCTTAATTGACCAAATCCCTCTCCTTCCTCCAATAATTCCGTAAGCTTTTTCACCTGCGCCTTATAAGGTGAGACAATACTAATAGAATACTTCTCTGATTGAAAAGCTTCCATTCCCAATCTATCAATCAGCTTTTCCAACATTCCAAGAGAAAACCTCGCTTCTTCTGTATTGAGCTTACTGAGCGAATCTTTCTCAAGGTGTTCGGCAAAACCACTCCCCGCAGTATCTATGAATTCAATCACTGGCTCTTCCTTGCCTAAAGCGTGTTGCAAGGTGTTCTCTGCAGCTTTTAAAGCCCCTTGATAGAAATATTCGCTGGAAAACTTCATAATCATTTCAGGCATCCTGTACTGCATCCTCAGCATAATACTGGCATTGGCCTGTCGCTTGATCACCTTTTCAAACAAAGTCTCACTTAAGCCTTCTTTACTGGCTTCGTAAGATTTGATCGTCGGAGGAAGTTGGCAGTGATCTCCCGCCATGATGATCTTATCTGCTTTCATCACAGGTATCCAAGTAGCCGGTTCCAATCCTTGACCAGCTTCATCGATAAATACAACGGGGAATTTCATTCCTTTCAAGACCGGATTATTGGCCCCAACCAAAGTGGTCGCCATAACTTGACTTTGCTGAAAAACATCAAAAATTATATAATCTTCCAAATGTGCCGCTGCCTCTTTGGCTTTACTAGCCTCAGCCAGTAAACGTTTTCTTTGCTCTCGCTCTGCCTGACCAAAATTTCGCTTGTACTTCCTGCCCATTCTCCTATATTCTTCCACAGATTTTCGGAGTTTTTTAAGGTCCCTATAACTCTGGTGCGCAGCTATTTTAGCATCTAAAGTCTGTTCCAATATCTGATCATCGACTCTGGCAGGATGCCCTATCCGAAGTGTCGACACACCACTTATACTTAATTTTTCAACCAAAAGGTCCACCGCAGCATTACTGGGAGCACACACCATAACCTGAGGATGTCTTTTTAAAACCTCTTTAATGGCAGCAACCAAGGTGGTAGTTTTCCCTGTTCCTGGAGGACCATGTACCACCGCCACGTCTTGAGTGTTCAGCACCTTTCGGACCGCTTCATTTTGGCTATTATTCAAACCATCAATATCCCCTGTAATAAATCCATCATCAAAATCAGCTTGTTTTTCCCCTAAGAAAACATCTCTTAATTGGCCCAGCCTACCACTTTCTGCTTTGATCACACTGTTCATCGCAAAGTCCATCTCCCTATAGCTGGCCTCATCAAAATGCAGGTCCACTCCCAGTTTGCCATCATGCAACCAGTCTGGCCATTCATTGCCCATCAGCGTAATGGTCATGGTATTCTTACGCACAAAATTCACTATTCCATTGACCCTAGGAGCCTTGCCCTCCGAAAAATTGGAAAACAAGGAAATGGATTTACCCGACTGGAAACTATGTGACTGTCCGCTTTCCGCTCTCTCCACTTCCAATATCAACCTTTCACCCATACCTACTTTAGTTTTGATAACCTGGACAGGATACCAACATATCCCTTCCTTTTTCTTATCCGCCAGTGAAGCACTTAATGTCTTCAAGCGGTATTGCTCCAGGTCCTCTGCCCACTCTTTTTTCAAAAGTTGTAAAGTAAATTTTAATTCTTCCTGTATTTTCGACATCAATGGTTATTTTTAATCATCAAATCTAATGTATTTGATAATGTCGCAAACCATTTAACCCTATTTTCTATCTTGAATTTTTTAGCACATGCATATCTTTCATTTGATCATCCAAAGGTGCTTTTGGGCAACTTTATTGGTGATTTTGTCCGGGGGAATTTAGAAGAACAATTCGAACCTGGAATAGTCATTGGCATCAAGTTACATAGGGCAATAGATGATTTTACTGACAGTCACCCTATGGTCAAAGAAGCCCAAGAACTCCTGAAACCCCACTATAAAAGATACTCACTGGTCATAACCGATGTATATTTCGACTATTTTTTGAGCAAATACTGGAAAGACTATGATGACAGAAGCATCGAAAAATTTGCTGATGAAGTGTATAGTACCATAGAAAAAAACGACCACCTTCTCCCGCAAAACTTCATGTATTTATTTCATTATATGAAAAAAGACAATTGGCTGGTGGCTTATGGCACTATTGAAGGAATGAAAGCCTCCCTAACGGGCATTTCCAAACACACGAAATTTGACTCTAAAATGGAAACCGCACACCTGTTTTTAAAAGAAAACGAAGCAAAGCTTAAGACCTATTTTGATGCTTTCTTTCCTGATTTGGTTAAATTTGCCAAAGGAAAACTTGATGAGCTATTAAAAGATTATGATTCAGTGTAAACCAAAAAGAGCTACTTATATATCATTAAGCGCCATAGTGGTCATATTAATTTCAGGGCTCAGTTATATTCTTAATGACTTCAGCACTTCTAGGTCCTATGGATTATTTTTCTATTTGATCAGTGCAGCCCTGCTCACCGTGGTCATATTATTGATTCTCGTCAAAATGATGGCCGGCTACCGGTTTATCAACGCAGGAAAGGAAAAAATTGAAGTTAAATTACCATTAAAAGGATTTAAAAAACAATATGACTTGAACCAAGTCTTAGCTTGGCAAGAGGAAATTGTCATTACCAATAAAAAAGAGTTTAGACAAATTACCATTGCATTTGAGGACAAAACCTCCATTAGTCTTAGCAACCATGAGCATACCTCCTATCAAGAACTCTATAAATACCTCATGAAAAAGGTCCCCAAAAAGAAAGTCAAAGCATAAAAAAGGCCTTCTGAGTTTAGAATCAGAAGGCCTTTTTTTTTGCTATCTGTGTATCTGTTATTGCACGAGTATATACGCTTCAAAACATGCTCTCACAAATGGCACAGATCTCACAGAAATGATTGATTAAACCTGTCTATCGCTGGGTAGTTCATAAGCGTAAATCTGTCTACAGCCTTTAGCCAGGTCCGCGGTATCAATGGGGAATACGGTTATTGCTGTAAAAACCGATAGGCATATTAATGAATGTAACATTTTTAACGGCCCTGTTTAACCCATATTTAACCCCTGCTTATCCCGTGTTTATCCCGTGTTTTAGCCGTGTTTCTCTTATCAGAGACTTAGGGTAATCTACTCCTTAAGGCCTAGAGAAGTAAAGGAACATACCTTTCAATATTTTAACTATAAACAGCTTACCCTCCTTTCTTTCCGTCCTCATGATAAGTCAACATTTCCTCAACTATCAAGGAGTTGGATGGCTGATTTTTTTTATAGTTGAGATACCAAATAGTTCAGATAAGATTTTCTTTATTGCACCAGATTTCGATGAACAAAGAGGCACACTTGGGGACATACATATTTTATTTCAAATACTTCAATGCTTCCAGTCATATTGATCTAGGTTCTCCAGGCAGGCATTGAGCAATTCAATACTGGCGGCTATATCATCCTTATTGGCCATTTCAATCACCTGATGTAAATGTCTGGTCGGAATAGATATCGCACCCGCTATAGCGCCCTGCTTCCCCATTCTCTGTACTCCGGCTGTGTCAGTGCCACCCGCAGTAAGTATCTCAGGCTGCCATTGGATATTTTTCTCAGTCGCTGTTTTCTTCATAAAATCCACCATTCGATAATCACAGATCGTCATGGCATCCATCACCTTAATGGCTGTCCCTTTTCCCAACTCGGTAATTTTCTCATGAGCAGATGCCCCTGGCACATCATAGGCAATGGTAGTATCCAAAGCTATTCCAAAATCCGGATCAACTCCATGGGCTGCGACATTGGCGCCTCTCAAACCTACTTCTTCCTGAACAGTAAATGTAGCATAGACATCATAAGGCGGATTCTTGATACTTTTCAGTGCTTCAATTAATATGAATACAGCTACCCTATTATCTATTGATTTACAGTTAACGCAATTGCCCATCTCCACCAATTCTCGATCTCTGGTTACTGAATCACCAATAGCAACATACTCTTCCACTTCCTCTTTACTCATCCCAAGATCAATAAAGTAATCAATAGTTTTGGGAAGTTTATTTCTCTCCTCAGGCGTCATTACATGAATAGGCTTACTACCCATCACACCAATCAAATCCTTCTTACCATGAACGATCACACGCTGCGCTGTCAATGTTTTCGGGTCAAAACCTCCCAAGGTATGGAACCTCAAAAAGCCATTATCATCTATATGGGTAACAATAAAACCTATTTCATCCATATGGGCGGCCACCATAACCCTTTTTCCATCAGGATTATTCACGCCTCTTTTGATAGCGATGACATTCCCCAAATTATCCACTTTCACCTCATCTACCAGTGGAGTAACTTGATCGATCACCAAATCCCTGATTCTTTTCTCAAAACCCGGCGCACCGGCTATTTCACAAACTTGCTTTAAAAGTGCTGTATTTATACTCATGTTTTTATTAGAATTAAGATGAGAAATTTAGACATTATGGTCCTAATACCAAAAAAGGCCATCTATTAAAATGGCCTTTCTACAATTTATTTTCCTATACTTTTAATATGCCCTTACGGCCTTTCCTTCCATAAAGTTGACAAAGGATTTATTGACCACCCTCATCCCTCCGGCGGTAGGGAAATTACCCGTAAAATACCAATCACCAAGATGCTCTGGGCAGGACTTATTAAGGTTCTCTACCGTTTGATAAATTACTTTCACCTCCGCTTTGATATGGTCGGCAGTAATGATATCTGCAATCTTATCGGATATTTCCTGAGGGGTAAATTGATTATAAACCTCTTTTACAAAATTCTCCCCTGCATTCGGCTGGTCATTGCATTTTTCATACACTTCATCCAGAATATATTGTTGACCAGTTTCCTCCAACAATTTCAAAGCCGCTCTAAAGGCAATAAATTCCTTCATCTTAGACATATCAATACCATAACAATCTGGGAATCTAATTTGAGGAGCTGAAGAAACTACAATGATCCGCTTGGGATTTAATTTATCCAACGTGGTCAGAATGCTTTTTTCCAAAGTGGTCCCCCTTACAATACTGTCATCCAACACTACAATAGTATCCACGCCGGGTTTTATCACCTCATAGGTAGTATCATATACATTGGCCACCATTACATCCCTGTCATTGTCATTGGTAATAAATGTCCGAAGTTTGACATCTTTATTTACCAATTTCTCCACCCTAGGACGGAAATTCAACAACTCTTCTATATCTCCCAAATGGGGCTTACCATCCAGTAGAATTTCTCTCCTTTTGACACTTAGATAATCCTCTAGGCCTTCAATCAGTCCCAAAAAGGCAGTTTCAGCGGTATTAGGAATATATGAAAAGACAGTGTTTTTCAGATCGAAATCTATGGTTTTTAAAATTTGGGGGATGAGCGCCCTGCCTAGCTGCTTGCGCTCTCTGTAGATGTCCGGGTCCGTACCTCTGGAAAAATAAATTCTTTCGAAACTACAAGATTTCTTTTCTAAAGCAGGAATGATCTCATGTTCTCCAAAAGATCCATCCTTATTTACGATCAAGGCATTTCCCGGTTGAATTTCCTTGATGGCGTTATAATCAATATTAAAAGCTGATTTAATGGCCGGCTTTTCTGAAGCTATCACCACGATTTCATCATCAGCATAGTAATAGGCAGGCCTGATTCCTGAAGGGTCTCTCACCACAAAACTGGCTCCATTTCCAATAATACCAGCCATGGCATAACCGCCATCAAAGTCCCTGCAAGACCTTCTTAAAATCCTGGCCACATCCAATTCTCTTTCAATCACCTCTGTGATTTCATTATTGGAGTATTCCTCTTTGTACTTATTGAAGATTCTTTGGTTTTCTTCATCTACAAAGTGACCGATCTTCTCCATCACCGTTACAGTATCTGTTTTTTCCTTAGGATGCTGCCCTAATTCCACCAGCTTACCGAACAATTCCTCCACATTGGTCATATTGAAGTTTCCCGCCATGACCAAATTTCTACTCCGCCAGTTATTCTGCCTTAGGAATGGATGACAGGTCTCAATACTGTTTTCTCCATGTGTCCCATACCTCAGGTGACCTAACCAGACTTCTCCCGAAAAAGCGACATTGTCCTTTATCCATTGGGCATCTTTGAGTCCCTCTTCACCGCCAAGTTTCTTAGCTTTCTTGTATTTCTTGGAAACTTTGGCAAAGATGGAATTAACTGCCTGCGGGTCAATTGACCGATACCTACTGATATACCGCGTCCCTGGTTTGCTGTTGATCTTGATATTCGCAATACCTGCACCATCTTGTCCCCTGTTGATCTGCTTTTGCATAAGGACATAAAGTCGGTTCGCTGCATACAAGGGAGTTCCGTACTTATCAATATAATATTGAAGAGGTTTGCGGAGCCTGATCATGGCAATCCCGCATTCGTGTTTGATTTGATCGCTCATCGAGTGTTAGCAAGTAATATTTTAAGAAGCAAAGTTACATCTTTTTTATAACTTCCCCCACATTAACACGGGCTTTCATAACCTTATTTCCAAAAGAAAAATTCATTTTTTCAGAATATAAATAAGTAATAAAAAAATCAGGTAAACAAAATTCTGAACCTCCATAAATTTACCACAGTATAATTCCCACAAACATTATTATACTTCATGATAATTATAAAAAAAACAACATCATAAAACCGATCATCCCCTGCCCCCGGAACTCTTGCTAATCAAATCATTCCCAAAGTGGATATTTTTCCAAACTTACCTCTTTGCCAAAAAAAAGCTTGGTCGTATTTTCAAAAGACGGCGTATAGTCAGAAACCAAAAACCTATCCTTTCGCTTCTCTCCCGTATTCAATAGTCCGAGTGAATTTAATGCTGTAAATGTCGCCTGTGCAACCATTTCTGAACTATCAATCACTTCTACGCTTCCATCGTAAAAACTATCTATTTGCGCTTTAATTAAGGGATAATGCGTACAACCCAAAATCAATGCTTCCACCCCCCTCAGTTCTTCATCCTCCAAATAATTTTCCACGATCACCTGACTGATTTGATTATTATGAAACCCCTCTTCAATCATCGGAGCGAGTAAAGGTGTCGCCAATGAGGAAAACTGCACTCTTTTATTGAGTGCCTCAATCTTTTGCCTGTACACGCCAGAATTAACGGTCTGCTTAGTACCAATCAGACCTACTTTTTTTCCTCCATGGTGCACAGACACATAGTCCACTACCGGTTCTATCACATCAAATACTTTTGCCCTTGATGCCACATATGCTTTTACCAATTCAAATGCTGCGGTAGATGCTGAATTACAAGCAATAAGAATTGCCTTACACCTCGCCCGCAACAACACATCGGCGATTTTCACAGAATAAGCTTGAATAGATGCAGTGCTTTTGTCCCCGTAAGGTAAATGCGCTGTGTCACCAAAATAAATCAGCTGTTCATTAGGCATTAGGTTCTTGACTGCCCTAGCCACTGTTAAACCACCTATACCACTATCAAAAATTCCTATCGGAGAGGACGCTTCCATATTTTTTTCAGATTCAACTGCCAAATATAGTCATTCGCCACACAAAAAATAAGCCCTCAAGTGCACGTACCTGAGGGCCTTTTTGCAAGCAAAGAGTTAGTTAATTTATTATTTATCTCAAATATAATTATTTAGGACCATTGAAAAAACATTCTTTCCTTCGATTTATTGAACACAAAACCTCCTAAAAGCTAAGTCAGAACTCTACAAACTGTAGAAAAAACTCCACACCGCTCGTTTCATAAGATGTTATACAGTTACAAATAAGTTACTTTTACATCATTTTTTGTTATTGGTCTGATATTCGTGCATTAATAATCATTGGAAATAATTTCCATATCAACAATTAAATACCTTTGGCACAAATACACCCTAACAAGTACTTAAAATGAAATTCCTAAGATTACTTATTATTCCTCTATTTCCATTAATACTAGAAGGGTGTACCAAGCAGGAAAAACTTCACCCTTCAAATAACCATGCCACTAACGTAAAATCAACGACAACACTGGCAGTTGAACTTAAGCCAATTGAAACACATGAAATACCTGCTTTAGTGACCAAAAACATCGAAGCTGATTTGATTTTCTCCAACTTAAAATTAGTAGAAGCCAATATGCTCAAATTAAGGAGCAAAGTTTACTATGACCTTAAATTTGTAGATGACGAACAATTTGCCATTACAGCCACCTTTGACGAACACGGAAACATCATAAGCAACTAATAAATAAACACTTAACTAAAACCACTCATAAGCAAAAAGCTCACAAAACTCAATTTGCCTACTTCAAAATACATTTTCCCCCACTGGTAATAAAGCGCCTAAAAAACCACCAAAAATCTTCTATTTTTATTGATAATGACAATAATTTTATGGTTACTTTTGTAGACAACACCAAACCACAACACCCTAAAAATCAACAAATAACAACCCATCCTTGGCCTAAGAACCAGCATAAGGAGATTGATTATTAACAAATAATCCGGAAGACCGAGCTTTATGGCATAGTTTCGGCTTATACCTGATTATTGATATAAAAGAAACCTATGGCTAAAGAAAAAATACTTCTCATTGAGGATGATTTAACTTATTCCAAAATCATAAAAAACTTCTTGGAGAAGCATCAGTTCACGGTTCACACCACAACCAGGATAAAAGATGCCTCCTCTGATATGGAAAAGGAAGAGTACGACCTGGTCATCACTGATTACAGGCTTCCAGATGGTACGGGAATGGAAGTATTGGAAAACATTATTCAATCAGAAAAAAATACAAGGGTAATCCTTATTACCAACTATTCAGATATCCGCACAGCTGTAAAATCCATGAAGCTAGGGGCTTTTGAGTACATTACCAAACCTGTCAATCCTGACGAATTACTTTCTACAGTTCAGGAAGCGCTAAAAGCTGCTCCCAAAAAACAAACTTCTAAAGAAAGTCCCACCCCCACTCCATCAAGCAATAAAAGCCCATCACATAAACAAACCACAAACACTCAATATGTGGTAGGCAAAAGCCCGGAGGCATTACAGCTTGAGCAGTATATTTCTTTAGTTGCTCCCACTGAAATGAGCGTGATGGTATTGGGAGAAAGTGGTACGGGTAAAGAATTTATTTCAAAAAGAATACACGAAAAGTCATCCAGAAAAAACGGTCCTTTTGTCGCCATTGACTGTGGTTCACTCTCAAAAGAGCTTGCAGGCAGTGAACTCTTTGGCCATGTAAAGGGCTCCTTTACAGGCGCCTTAGACAATAAAACAGGACACTTCGAAACCGCCAACGGAGGCACTATATTTTTAGATGAAATTGGCAACTTAAGCTACGAAGTGCAAATAAAGCTCCTTAGAGCAATACAAGAACGAAAAATCAAAAAAATTGGGAGCACAAAAGATATACCAATAGATGTACGGATCATAGTGGCTACCAATGAGGACCTTTCCCAAGCATCAAAAGCTGGTGAATTCAGGGAAGACCTATACCACAGGCTCAATGAATTCAGTTTAAAATCCACTCCTCTAAGAGAAAGGACGGAAGACCTGTTTCATTATGCAGATATCTTCTTGGAAGAGGCAAACGAGGATCTGGGCAGAAATATAGAAGGCTTCTCTCCTGAAGTAATCGAAGTTTTCAAAAAATACAGCTGGCCAGGAAACCTCAGAGAACTTAAAAACATCATTAAAAGAGCCGTTTTACTAACACCCGAGGGCTATATTCAGAAAGAGGCATTACCCGTTGATTTATTGATACCAGAAAACGCCAGCATTCACACTGCCGAAACAAAGGACCTTAAATCCTCTTTCGAAACACAGGAAAAAGCAATGATCATAAAAACTTTGAATGAAGTAAAATACAATAAATCAAGAGCTGCTAAAATCCTGAATATTGACAGAAAAACACTCTATAATAAAATAGAAAAATACGGGATTGATTAAGCTCACCATTAATCAATCAATTTTACTCATAAGTTGATATTCTTTGAGGATTCGATCGATAACTTGAAGGGTATCAACTTTGATTTTTTCAATCATATCAGGGGCTTTCGAATGATCCCCCATCTTGAGATCATGCTCCAGTCCCCTTGCCAAGGTAGCTGTTTTAATTTTCAATTGCCCTAGTCGACTACCTAGTTTATGTGCCACTTCCAATGCTTCTGACCAGTTTTTAGCCTCACTAAATTTCTTAAGCTCTACTAAATCATTGCTGGTACTGATACAAAAGTCAGTCAATACTTCCTTCAACATTTCTTCATCATCCATGCAAAATTTCCTAAGATCAGCTGTATCATAGCTTGAGTCCTCGGAAACACTTTCTTCATGTGGAGAGGTATTCGAGTTTTTCACTTTGGCTACTGTCTCCAATTTTAGCAGGCTCCCTATCTTATTCAACAGGTCCTCCTCTTTGAAAGGCTTCAATACAATCGCCTCAAAACCAATATTGGAGAGCTCATCTCTCTCTTTGGCAAAAACATTGGCCGTCATGGCGATAGCAGGAATATCCCTGTACTTATCTCTTTCCTTTAATAATCTCAACACATCATAACCACTGACTTCCGGCATTTGAATATCAATCAAAAAGACATCATACTCTTCATCAATGACGCCATCCCTGATTTTGGTCCCCCCTTGAACGGCCTTAACAGTAGCCCCATTACTTTCCAACAATAATTTGGCAAATTTAAGTCCAACAGCATCATCATCTACTAATAAAATATTAAGGTTACTGATATCAAAAGTGGTTTCATTATCTGGCATTATTTTCACCTTCGCATCCACCAGCTTAGATGGTATGCTCAAGGAAATAGAGGTTCCTTTCTCTACCTCGCTATCCAGTTCCATTTCTCCTTTTTGAAGCTCCAGCATCCTCTTTACAATGGTCAAGCCTAAACCTGTCCCCCCATACCTACGGTTAATAGAAGCATCACCTTGATTAAATTCCTTAAAAATATTCTTTTTAAACTCTTCGGTCATACCTATGCCTGTATCGTCCACCTTCATCAGCAAAAGTCCCTTTTTGTCAAAATCAATGCTTACTTCCACTTTACCCTGTTCCGTAAATTTAAGGGCATTACTGATCAAATTATTCAGAATCTGACTCACTCTCAACTCATCACCTACTATCCATTTATCCTTTGGCAAATTCACATTCCAGACAAAATCAACCTGCTTTTCATTGGCTTTCAATTCAAAACTGTTCTTAATGGAATTAAAAAGTTTATGGGGGTCAAATGGAGATTTTTCAATGGAAATTTTACCTGCTTCCAACTTAGAAAGATCAAGAATATCATTCACAATCCCTGATAAAGTTTCTGCTGCAAAACCTACCATATTCACATAATCTGTCTGATCAGGACTCATTTTTGTCTTCTTGATGGCCGCATTGTAACCTTGAATAGTATGAAGAGGATTTCTGATTTCATGACTCATATTTGCCAAGAAATTCTGCTTGGCTATGGCCAATTTATCTGACCTTTCCTTGGCTACCTCTAAATCTTCCCGGTAACTTTCATCTTTCCTAATCTCAGTAAGGATACTGTATATAAAAGCGGAAGTTCCTAATACCCCCACTAAAATCATTACACCTAAAAGTATGGATACATCAAAAGCCAATTCATACAAGGAATCGTTTTTCTGCTGACTCTCCTTGATGGCATCTTCTTGAAGATTGGAAATCAGCGACTGTATCTCTTCTATCAGCTCTTTGTTTTTCAAGGTAAGTTCTCCCTCCAGGTTTGCCAAACTCGACCTCAAATGTTGTTCTTGATAATTAATATCCAGTAAAAAGCGTTTTACGGCATATAAAATAGAATCTGAAGTATTATCTCCTCCAAATTCAACAGAATCATCCTTACCTTCTTGCGGCCTGAATTGCTGGAACATACTCCGAAGATTTTCCATTTCCTCTGAGGACATCAAACTTCTATAACCGGAATCTGAACTGCTTTTTTTATTATTGTTCTGGTCGGTTTCTATAGGCTTGGTTCGCCTAATCTTATGGTCAAACCTAATACGGCCCAAGCTTTGCAACCTATTGATTTCCTCCTGCCGCTTTATTTTTGTTTCTAGACTTTTCAAAGCCTGTTGACTGAAATTCCTGTTGATCAGGTTTTTCTTCACATCTTTCAGACCGTTGTATACGACTACCAGCTCATTGATATTAAAGTTGATTTTCTTAAGATGGTTTAATTCAGCACTGTCATTTGCGCTTTTCTCCAGATAATCCAACCTTCCCTCTATCAGATCTAAATAAGTCTCTGTTACTGTAGTATCTGCCTGTGCTTTAAAGTCACCTTTTACCTTATCCAATTGATAAACATCAGCCAATAAAGCATTTAGCTGCTGAATCCTATCATTCGGTTCTGACAAGTTTTGCGCTGTATTCAAAAGCTTGTCAATACTAAAATAGGTAATGGCGCTAACACTAAGTACCAAAAAAATGGCCAGCAAAAAGCCTAGCACCACTTTTTTCCTGGCTTTATGGGCAGTTTCTTTCCTCTTCACAATTCTCTGATTTTCAACAAATTTCGGAACAATTTCGATACCACCAAAATCGTGCCTTATTGTTGGTGCACCGCTTCATGCGTAACTTCCTCAAAAACACAATAAGCTGCATAAAAAGATACAGGAATGGTAATAAATAGTCCTGCAATTAAAAATAAACCAATTGCATTGATCACAATAAAAATAAGTACGAGAGTGAAAAACTTCCACCATTTCACAGTGATCAACTTTCTACTATATTCTAAAGATTCCCAAAAATCCAAACCAGCAAAAATATGCAGGAGTACCGCAAACATATAGCCCACCATCAGATATATTCCTGGGATCACAAATGCTATTAATCCAATAGAAACTAAAATCTGCCCAATCAACCAGATCAAAATAATCGGGATGTAGTATTGAAATCCCTTAAAAAAATCAGGATAAATAATTTCCTCCCCTGACTTCATCTTATTGGCAGCCAAATAGAACCCTGAAAAAAGAGGCCCTGAAAGAAAAACACTGTATAGTATAGCATATTCTTTAAGATACAATACAAAAAGTAACTGCAAAGACAATATAAAACCAGTAAACCCTATTGAAAACAAAGGCTTTATGGTAAATAACTCCCAGCCCTTTTGGAGTACTTGCTTTACATCAAAATCATAGCCTGTTTCGATCAGCCGATTTAAACTGTTTTTATCCATTTTTTATACTTATAATAAAATACACGGCAAATTACCGTGTATTTTTCAAATTATCGAGCATGAATTCATGTAAAACCCAAATAATTACAATCACTTGGTGATCGCTCCTAAGATATCATGTTTGGTAATGATATGAATTTGATGCAAATCATCCCTTACCAAGACTGCTTTATCCTTGTCCACCATTGAAGAAAGTACATCCAATGTGCTATCCATCGCTACAAACTTCATGGACTCTTCCATGACATCTTCTACATTGGCATCCTTCAGCTCTGGCTTTACGATGATTTTACTTAGCAACTTATTATCTGTGATGCTTCCAATTACCTGTCCATTATCCATTACTGGAATCTGGGAAACACTTTTTTCATTCATCGCCTCTATGGCATTTTTAACTTTGTCCCCTTTTCTGGCCACCACCAACTCATAATCGTCCTTTCTTCCTTTGATAATATCCCTGGCGGTTCCAAAGGTAATATCCTCCAAGAAACCATGATTACGCATCCAATCATCATTATACACTTTACCAAGGTACCTCGTTCCATGATCCGGAAGAATAACCACCATCACATCGTCTTCTTTCAAATTGTCCTTGGCATATTCTAAAGCCCCATGAACTGCCGACCCACATGACCAGCCCACAAACAACCCCTCTTCCTTGGACAACCTTCTGGTCATAATCGCCGCATCTTTATCAGTAACCTTTATAAAATGGTCAATCACTGAAAAATCCACATTTTCTGGAAGAATATCTTCCCCAATACCCTCTGTCAAATAAGGATAAATTTCATTTTCATCAAACTGTCCTGTCTCCTTATACTTCGTAAAAACAGACCCATAAGTATCAATACCCACTGAAATCAAACCCGTATTTTGCTCTTTCAGATATTTTGCTGTGCCGCTCATGGTACCACCAGTACCTACTCCCGCAGCAAAGTGCGTGACTTTCCCTTCAGTCTGTTCCCAAATCTCTGGCCCGGTGGTTTCATAATGGGCTTTCCAATTCGAAAGGTTGTCATACTGATTAGGATAAAAAGAATTCGGAATGTCAGCATTTAGCTTTTTGGCGACCGAATAGTAAGACCTCGGGTCATCTGGAGAAACGTTGGTAGGACACACGACCACCTCTGCTCCCATGGCTTTGAGCACGTCTATTTTTTCCTTGGACTGCTTATCTGCCATGGTAAAAATACATTTGTATCCTTTTGCAATGGCCGCTAAAGCAAGCCCCATTCCTGTATTTCCACTGGTTCCCTCTATGATCGTCCCACCCGGTTTCAATATTCCTTCTTTCTCTGCATCCTCCACCATCTTTATCGCCATCCTGTCTTTTATAGAGTTCCCGGGGTTAAAGTATTCCACTTTTACCAACACTTGGCCTTTTATCCCGCTGTTTAGCTTATTCAGCCTTACCAAAGGAGTATTCCCTATGGTTTCTATGATGGAATTATATATCATGATTTATGGGTTATTTTTAAGGCAATTTACAAATATTTATCACTTCTACTAAGTTCAATTTACACCTACTTTTAAAACAAAATCAATGAATAAAACCTCCCACAAAACAAAAAAGGAACAGCCTGCCATTTGCCGACTGTTCCTTTTTCTTCATTTTGAAGACTGTTGTTATTTCACTCCAGCTAGCAAATAAAGCACCGCCATTCTGATCGCCACACCATTTTCTACTTGATTAAGAATGATGGAATGCTCGCTATCCGCCACATCTGAATTCAATTCAACACCTCTATTGATAGGCCCTGGATGCATGATAACTATTTCCTTATCCAACTGATCCAACAGCTTTCTGTCCACTCCATAATACAGAGAATACTCTCTTAGAGAAGGAAAATATTTGATTTGCTGCCTTTCTAGTTGAATCCTAAGAATATTGGCTACATCACACCATTGTAGTGCTTTTTTCACGTCATATTCCACCTTAACCCCTAAACTGCTAATGTACTTAGGCAAAAGAGTGACCGGCCCACAGACCATTACTTCTGCACCTAATTTCTGTAGACAGAAAATATTGGAAAGCGCCACCCTAGAATGCAAGACATCCCCAATAATGGCTACTTTCTTTCCCGCCACATCACCTAATTTTTCTCTTATGGAAAATGAATCCAGCAATGCCTGGGTAGGATGCTCATGCGTACCATCACCCGCATTCACGATATTGGCATCAATATTCTGGGATAAGAAATGAGGAGCACCCGGACTGCTATGTCTCATCACCACCATATCCACTTTCATGGACAAGATATTATTTACCGTGTCTATTAGGGTTTCACCTTTTTTCACGGAACTATTACTGGAAGAAAAATTAATCACATCAGCCGAAAGCCGCTTTTCAGCGAGTTCGAAGGATAGCCTGGTCCTTGTAGAATTTTCAAAGAAAACATTGGCTATCGTGATATCCCTTAAGGATGGCACCTTTTTAATCGGGCGATTGATAACATCCTTAAAATTATCAGCAGTTTCGAAAATTAACTGGATATCTTCTGCTGTCAGTCCTTTGATACCCAATAAATGTTTGGTACTTAGCTGTTGCATTAATTAGCTTTTAACTTCTTTTTCTGTAATCCAAATCGCATCTTGGGCAAAGCCTTGGGAAGCCCATTCCACACTTACATATTGACTTTCCAAGGTATTCACCTTTCTACCGCAGTAGTCAGGTTTGATAGGATAATCTCTGGTATATTTTCTATCAATCAGCACCATCAGTTCCACCTTTTTTGGCCGTCCAAAAGCAATCATTGCATCCATGGCTGCTCTGGCCGAGCGACCCTTAAAAAGAACATCATCTACCAACACTACCTTCTTGTTCTCAATTAAAAAATTAATTTTGGTCTCATTGGCCTTCAGGGGAATATCCCTCCTCCTAAAATCATCACGGTGAAAAGTGGCATCCAAATATCCTGAGGGAACTTCCACGCCACTGATTTCTTTTAGTCTTTTGACTAATTTGTCCAACACCAAGGTCCCTCTAGGCTGAAGCCCCAAGAGTACAGTATTCTCAAAATCATCATGATTTTCTATCAACTGATGACAAAACCGATCCAAGGTAATGGCTATTTGCTTTTGGTCTAAGACGAGTCTTTTTTGCATAGCTGTGATTTGAGCACAAATATAAAAATAAATTACTTTCAGCCTTTGATTAAAACAATTATAAAACATGAATCTATGCCCTATTTTGTATCCGACTGAATAAAAACCTGTTTCATCCATCCTCTTTATTCTTCCTGCTCTGGCATTACAGATGGCAAAACCTTAATTTTCGTCATAAAGAACACTTCCCGGTTGCCTTCCTTACCCGTTTCGTCCAAAAAGCGAATCCTTTGTTTACCAGACAATAAAAAGTAATCATCATACCACCAAAACAAAGACAAACTCTCGTATTGGGTATCTCTGATCCGCTCATTTTCATCTACCAATGCCAATTCGAACTCCTCATTCTGATAAATAACCTCCCCGTCCTCCAACAGGCTAAGCTTAAGCTTATCGTCTTCCAAATACATATAAAACAGGTGATGACCATCATAGCTCACCTCTCCAAATTTCCCTGGGCTTGCGCTGGTTTTGTCTTCAAGACTTAATGTATTGTCCCAAATCATCCTACCTTGAGCATCCATAAGCACAAATTGGGCAGCCATGAATTTGTATTCATTATTGATACTACTATTGGAATAACCTGAATAATACCAAGGATAACCTCCTGAGGACAAAATCCTGTTTCGCATCCCCAGAGGAGCATAGCGATAAAAATCCCCCGAGTACATCAAATCCCTCGGTGAATACCTTCCTGAACTCGTGAGATAATAATCATTATAAACCAAAAAATCATCTTTACCTGAAATCACCTCTCTGGTCACAAGGCTATTCGGTATGGTAACTTTCTTTCCCTTTTCAATGGCCCTTTCTACGGACTTCTCCCTCCTCTGTCGTTGGTTATCGGGTAAGTAATTATAAAAATTCTCAAAATCTTCGAGACCATAGTACTCATTTTCATATTCCCCAAACTCGTTGATCTTTGACATGTAAAGTCCCATATTAGGTTCTCTTTTCCGCTCGCCATATGGACCTATCAATACCTGCTTATAATTCATGATGGGCGTGAGTACACCTTCTACTATTTCCATGTCAGGCTTTTCGCGGGGTTCCACCTTCACTTCCCTGAGCTTATCACCTTCCAAGTTAAAAGTCATCAATGAAAGAGAGCGCTTTTTGAACCGATCCCTTTTGCTCACCAAAACATCAAATACTTTTAGTTCAGGATCTTTTCTCAGCTGAAGGATACTCGCTTCATTTTGGTACACACCCTGAATGGTAATAACATCTTCACTTTTAATATCAAAAACCTGAATCGCAGGCCTGTAATCCATCATCCCCATCAAAATGGCCTTGCCCTCCATCACCAAAAACTCTTGTAAATCCATATCCAAGACACTTTCCAAGGTAACAGCGGTCATCACTTGATCTTTTAGACTTACAGTATAGATAATCCTGTCACCAGAAATGGATTCCCCTTCTTGAAACAATACGTACAAGTAGTCATCATCCAGATCAAAGCCCAAAAGGTGATAATAATCCTCCACTGGAAATTCATAAACCACTGAACTGTTCAACTGCCTGTCTGTAGTAAAGTATTGCAGCTTTTGTTGGGACCTTAGCCCTCTTTCTGATTTGGTTCTAAAAGCAATAGTCCCATCATTGGTGGGCATCACGATATAATCATAATCCTCCCATTCTGTTGGTACCTCTGCCCGCTGCACAAACTGAACCTGAGCCATGCCCCCCAACTGAACATAGAATATCAGCAAAAATAATAGCAGTACTTTATTTGTTTCTAAGCGCATATTTATAACTTGATTGTTCCTTAAGATAAGGTATATGATTTTATTTTAAAACAATTATTACGGACATTTGTACCATTCAAAATCCAAAAACTATAGATCACTTTGGACAATAAAAAAATCACCAAAATACTGAAATTGACCTCCCAGCTAATGGAGCTCCACGAAGTAAATGCCTTCAAAATCAAAAGCTACACTTCCGCGATTTACTCCATAGACCAAGGCAATATTAGCTTGGAAAACCTCTCCAAGGAAGAGCTTCAAAAAATCAATGGTATAGGAAAAAGCATTGCAGAGGTAATTGTACAGCTCCAAGAGACAGGCACGCATGAATACCTTGAGGAACTTCTAAAAGACACCCCAAAGGGACTTCTCGAAGTACTGGAAATCAAAGGGCTTGGGCCAAAGAAAATCAAAGTGCTATGGAAAGAACTTAGCATCACCTCTGTACATGAACTTCTGGAAGCCTGTCAGGCAGGAGAAGTGGCCAAAATTAAAGGTTTTGGTACCAAGACCCAGGAAAGTATAATTCAGTCTTTGGAATTCATCGCCTCCAATAAAGGAAAATGGCACTATGCAGATATAGAATCGGATATAGAAGGATTATGGGAGAAACTCAACCAGCTTTTTGGCAAAGAAAACATTGCCATCACGGGAGAATATGCAAGGAAATCCGAAATCATAGACAAGGCTGAGTTAATCCTCAGCACAGACAATCGTAAAACAGCCTTTCAAAAAATTAATCAAATAGATGTACTGGAGCAAGACAAAAAAGTATCCAGTCCTTTCACCTGGAGAGGAAAGCTTAAGGAAAAGGAATTAGAAATCATCATTTTCGCAGCAGAGCCTAACTCCTTCGTAAACGAGCAATTACTGCGCACCCCAAGTAATGCCCACCTTTTGGCACCTTTAGATGCTGAGCAAACTTTAGGAAGCTTCTTCAAATCCAAAAATTTCAACTCGGAACAAGACGCTTATAAAGAAGCCGGCTTGGCCTATATTCTCCCTGAATTAAGAGAAGGCCAGTTTGAAATAGAACTGGCCAAAGAAAACAAACTTCCGACACTATTAGAAGAAACTGATCTAAAAGGCATTCTTCATAATCACTCTACTTACAGTGATGGCAAACATAGTCTTAAAGAAATGGCCGAATACTGTAAAGAACTTGGATATGAATACCTAGGCATTTCGGACCACAGCAGAACGGCCTCTTATGCAGGGGGGCTTTCCATAGAACAAGTAGAAGAGCAGCAAAATGAAATAAAGCAGCTCAATGAAGCACTCGCTCCTTTTAAAATTTTCAGTGGTATAGAAAGCGACATCCTACCTGATGGAAATCTGGATTACCCAGACGAGGTATTGGCATCCTTTGACTTTATTGTATCCTCCATTCACAGCAGCCTAAACATGAACCGAAAAAAGGCCACAGCGAGACTAATAAAGGCCATAGAAAACCCATATACGACTATCTTAGGACACCCTACAGGAAGGCTTTTACTCAGAAGGGAAGGTTACCCTGTAGACCATAAAGCTATCATTGATGCCTGTGCTGCCAATCAAGTTGTCATTGAAATAAATGCCAATCCATGGAGACTGGACCTAGACTGGAGATGGGTACATTATGCATTGGAAAAAGGCGTACAACTCTCCATCAACCCAGATGCTCATGAAAAAGCAGGCTACGCACATATGAAATACGGTGTTTTGGTCGGCAGAAAAGGTGGATTGAGTAAATCCATGACCTTCAATGCGCTCAGCTTGGAAGAAATCAACCAATATTTCCAAAAAAGAAAATCAAAAATCAAATAGTGCAGCAAAGATGAACTTAAACAATAAAGACCCCCAGCAATTATTGCAAAGGTCTTTTACCATTGGCATAGTAGGGATAATCCTCTGCTTCATTCCTTTAATCAACAATATAACTGCCTTTGCGGATCCTAAGAAAATATTTTTCTTGAATGGCTTTGGCCTAGCCGCTCAATTCATGGCCTTGAGTTTGGCCATATTGGTTATTCGAAAAAGAAAAATTCCTCATGAAATTAAAGACAAGTCAAAAAGGATGATCATAGTTCTAAGCGTATCCATCCTTTTCTTTTTTCTCAACACATAAAAACCTTCATGAATAGAGGAAATTCACACACAGACATAAAAAAAAGCGCATGATCCCGTGCGCTTTTCTTGTGTAAAAAATGGCCTGAAAAACACTATTCCTTTTTTACATTAATAGCATTCAATCCTTTTTTTCCCTCTTTTACATCAAAAGACACTTTGTCATTTTGTTCGACCTTGTCAACGAGCCCGGTTGCATGGACAAATACATCATTTTGGGTTTCATCGTCTATAATGAAACCAAACCCCTTTGCCTCATTGTAAAATTTAACAGTTCCAGTAAGCATAATAATTAATATTGTTAGTGGTTAAAAACGAATTATTAAAGTAAAAATATTCATCCAAAAAACAAATATGTTTTTTTAGTATCTTATCATTATGAAAAAATTAGTAATATACCGTCATGCCAAATCTTCTTGGGCTAACCCCTTCTTGGAAGATCACCAAAGACCGCTTGCCGAAAGAGGATTGAGAGATGCTCCCAGAATGGCCCAAAGGTTAAAAACAAAAAACATCCAACCAGACTATATGCTTTCTTCTGATGCCGAGAGAGCCAAAACAACGGCTTTAATAACCGCCGAAAATTTGGAGTATGCCCCAAACCAAGTTCATTTCACCAATGAATTATACCATGCATCATCAAGTCATATATTGAAAACAATTAGGCATATTCCTGACAGCAAAAATACAGCTTTTGTTTTTGGTCATAATCCAGGCCTCAATGATTTGGTAGAAAAGCTTGGAGGAGACATAGACAATCTCCCTACTTGTGGACAATTTGGCTTTATCTTTGAAACGGATTCATGGGAAAAAATAAGCCCCCGAAACGCTAAAGTTTGGTTCTTTGATTATCCAAAAAACCAAACTGGAAATTAAAACTTTCTTACATCCTGAATTACCCCTTTGAACAGATCAGAGTGTTCTATTAAGTAAATCACCTTTTTGGAAACCTCTACTGGAGAGCTTAGTTCATTATTGGACTTAAAGGATCGAAACTTCTCCAGACCACTAAAATCTGCTGATTTTGCAGACCTAATATCCTCTTGCATGGGGGTATCCACAATTCCCGGCGCCAATGCAAAATATCGTATACCATAGCCATTCAAGTCACTTTCTTCTTGAGCAACACCTGAAATACGGTTTAGCGCTGATTTTGAGCTACTATAACCGGACCAACCATCTATATCTTTCACTGCTGCACCTGAAGATATATTCACCACCAACTTTTCCATTTCCCTGTCAGCATATTTCTTCACATACTCATTGATCAATATCGCTGGAGCCACCACATTAATGGTGTGAATTTTTAAAATTCCCACTGGATCCAATTTACCTAAAGGAGCTATCTCTCCTATCCAGCCTGCATTATTGATCAAAACAACCTTCTCAAAATCTCCTTCAGGAAAGACCTCTGGCAAAACATTGATCAGGGCAGTAGTATCCGCCAGATCCAATTGTATGTGGACAAATCTTTCTTGCTCTTGCATAGCAGACCTGGATATGCCCAGGACATGGTTTTCTTTATTTTCTAACAAACTGCCTAGCAAAGCTTTGCCCAGCCCTTTACTGCAACCTGTTAAAATAAATAGATGTTTCATACTGAATACCTGATAACAAAGAAGGAGACAAATTTGCCTCCTTTTCTTTTAATTATAATATATACTGGGATAAATCTCTGTTTTGAACCAATGAGCTTAATCGTTCATCCACCATATCTTTGGTGATCATGATCTTAGAATTTGCCTGAATAGTATCTGGCACCTCAAACAGAAAATCATTCAACAAATGGCTCATTACCGTATGTAACCTTCTAGCCCCAATATTCTCCACTTCTTCATTGATCTTGAAGGCTATTCTTGCGATTTCCTCAATTGCCTCATCCGTATATTCCAAAACTACTTCTTCTGCACCAAACAAGGCTTGGTACTGCTTGGTCAAAGCATTTTTAGGCTCTTTTAATATTCTGGTAAAATCTTCCTGACTAAGGCTATCTAGTTCCACACGAATAGGGAAACGTCCTTGCAGTTCAGGAATCAAATCCGATGGTTTGCTCACATGGAAAGCTCCTGCTGCAATAAACAACACATGGTCAGTATGCACCAGGCCATACTTAGTATTTACCGAGCTACCCTCTACGATAGGCAACAAATCCCGCTGGACCCCTTCACGGCTTACATCTGGACCACCTCCATTCTTTCCACTTTTTGAGGCTATTTTATCCACTTCATCTATAAAAATGATCCCATTGTTTTCGGCAAGGAATATGGCTTCTTCTTTCACCTCATCAAAATCAATCAACTTAGAGGTCTCCTCTTCCATCAATATTTTCCGGGCTTCGGAAATAGTCAATTTTCTCTTCTTGGTCTTTTTGGGCATCATCCCACTAATCATATCTTGCAAACCCGCCATGCTTGCATCATCCATCATTCCATTCCCAATCATACCTACCCCTACGGGTGAAGATTGCTTCACATTAATTTCAATCTTCCTTTCTTCAAGCTCTCCATTTTTTAATTTCTCACGAAAACGCTCACGGGTCTTTTCATTCAATTCCTGCTCTGATGCCTTTTCTGGATCTAAGTCTCCATTGCTGATAGACCTCGAAGTGCTGAAACCTGCAGTCTTCACTGGTGGAATAAGGATATCCAATAAAATGTCCTCCACATTCTCGGCGGCCTTTTCTTTTACCTCTTCGTTCTTATTTTCCTTCACTAAATTGATGGCCTGCTCTACCAAATCCCTCACCATACTTTCCACATCCCGACCCACATAACCTACTTCTGTGAATTTTGATGCTTCTACCTTGGTAAATGGTGCATTGGCCACACTCGCCAGTCTTCTGGCTATTTCTGTCTTTCCTACCCCTGTTGATCCGATCATCAAGATGTTGTTGGGCACAATATCTTTTTGCAAATCACTTTTCACCATCATCCTTCTGATCCTGTTTCTAAGGGCAATCGCTACATTTCGTTTTGCATCCCGCTGTCCTATGATATATTTATCCAATTCATGGACAATTTGTTTGGGGGTCAAATTATTAATTTCTTTCATAATGTCTTTATGTCAAGAAACCAAGGCTAATTGGTTCCATTTATTCTCTTAATTCATTTGTCATACTAACACATAAAACATGTCGACATGACTTTAGTTCAAATTAAAGCTTTCCTTTTCCCGTCTTGCCGAAGCTGTTATATCTAACACTAATAGCTACAAGAAAGTATCAAGCTTAAAAATGAATGATTGACAAAAGCTTGAAAAAAATAACCGACAGCAAGATTAATGCTGCCGGTTATCAAAATATACTTAAGCCTCAACGGATTTTGAGTTGTTCTCGAAAGAAAACTGCAAAGGTTCATCGACTCTATTTTTCAGTAGGGAAATCTCAAGAACTTCGTCCACATTGTCCACAAAATGGAAATTCACTCCCTTGATATATTGTTCATCGATTTCCTCGATATCCTTTTGATTCCTTTTACACAGAATAATTTCTTTGATTCCGGCCCTTTTCGCTGCGAGGATTTTTTCCTTTATTCCTCCTACAGGCATTACCTTGCCCCTCAGGGTAATTTCACCAGTCATGGCCAGTTTGGCCTTCACTTTCCTCTGTGTATATACCGAAGCCAAAGCGGTCAACATGGTTATCCCCGCTGAAGGACCATCCTTTGGCACAGCACCTGCTGGCACATGAATATGCAGGTCGTAATTATCAAAAATCCTATTATCGATCCCATACTTCTCAGCTTTTGACTTCAAATAAGAGATAGCCGTCATCGCTGATTCTTTCATTACATCACCTAATTGGCCAGAAAGCGTAAGTTTTCCTTTTCCTTTGCTCAGTGATGATTCGATGAACAAAATCTCACCACCAACGGAGGTCCAAGCAAGTCCGGTAACCACACCTGCCACACTATTATCTTGGTACATTTCCTTATCGAAGATTTCTCCGCCCAAAATCTTTCGGACCATATCTGGGCTGATCTTTTTCTGATATTCCTCTTCCATGGCAATGGATTTTGCTACATTTCGAATTACGGTGCCAACCTGTCTTTCAAGGCTTCTTACTCCAGATTCACGAGTATAATCCTCAATGATCTTTACAATTGCCGCTTTGTCGAAATTGATATCTTTTGCCTTTAATCCATGCTCTTTTCTTTGCTTAGGGATCAAATGCTTTTTGGCTATCTCCACCTTTTCCTCCATGGTATAACCTGTCACTTCGATGATTTCCATCCTATCTCTCAAAGCTGGTTGGATACTCTCAAGTGAATTGGCAGTGGCTATAAACAAGATTTTGGACAAGTCGTAATCCACCTCAAGGTAATTATCTACAAAAGCGCTGTTCTGCTCAGGGTCAAGCACTTCTAGAAAAGCTGAAGACGGATCTCCTCTGAAATCAGAGCTTAGCTTATCTATCTCATCCAACACATAGACCGGATTCGACGTTTTAACCTTCTTCATGTTCTGGATGATCTTCCCAGGCATGGCACCCACATAGGTTTTTCTATGCCCACGTATTTCTGCCTCATCATGAAGTCCACCAAGGGACATACGGACATACTTTCTTCCTAAGGCTTTGGCTATTGACTTACCCAAGGAAGTTTTACCAACACCCGGAGGGCCATACAGGCACAATATTGGGCCTTTAAGGTCCTTTTTAAGCTTCAGTACAGCCAAATATTCTATTATTCTCTCCTTGACCTTATCAAGGCCATGGTGATCTTTGTCCAAGATTTCCTTGGCCCTTTTTAAGTCAAAGTTATCTTCTGTAAATTCATTCCAAGGCAATTCCACCATTACCTCTGCATAATTCAGGGCTATGGGATACTCTGCTGCGGAAGGATTAATCCTCAAGATCTTATCCAATTCCTTTTCAAAATGCTTTCCTACCTCTTCTGGCCATTTTTTCAATTTACCTTTTAGGCGAAGTTCTTCCACTTCCTTTTCGGGCCCTTCTTCTCCAAGTTCTGTTTGGAGCACCTTCATTTGCTGGCGCAAGAAATAATCCCTTTGCTGCTGGTCTATATCCGTATGTACCTTTTTATGGATCTCGCTCTTCAACTCCAACATCTGTATATCCTTCATCATGAATTCCAACAGCAGGGTAGCCCTGTCTAAGCCATCATTAATCTCCAGCAGCTTCTGCTTCGATTCAACGGGCGCATTGATATTAGAAGACAAGAAATGGGTCAAAAATGCTGTGTTATCGATATTGTCCAAAGCTACCTGGGCCTCCCTAGGAATATCAGGATTCAATTGCAAAATCTTAACTGCCGCCTCTTTCAAAGATTCTTCCAATGCTTGGATCTCCTTGTTTCCTTCTGGAAAATTCTCCGACAAATATTCCACCTTTGCCTGAAAATAGGGATCCTCTGTTACCTGCTCTTTGATTTTGAACCTTTTCTTTCCCTGAATAATTATCGTCGTATTGCCATCAGGAAGGACGATCATTTTCACGATCTTGGCAATGGTACCTACCTGATAAATATCATCCCAAGAAGGATCATCATTATTTGGATTGATCTGGGCACATACCCCGATCATCTTATCGCCTTTCTGGGCCTTTTTGACCAACTTTATAGATCTTTCTCTTCCGACAGTTATTGGAATTACCACCCCGGGAAAAAGCACCGTATTTCTTACGGACAGGATAGGAATCTCCTCTGCGTAATCCTCGTTTTGCGACTGATCATCGTCCTCATCATCAGTGATCAACTGGATCAGGTCTCCCTCACTTGCAAAATCTCCTACGATCAATGATTGATATAATGGACTATTGTTTTTATTCATATAGAGAATGACTGTTATTTTGTCATATTTAAATTTAAAATAAAAGAAGAACCTTTAAAATCAAAGGTTCTTCTACTAAACTCAATGGATATGCCAATGTTTTAAATGGTACAAAATGGCAGTATCTATTTCATGCTTAACCTCCGGTGAACAATTTCAATATATCATTTCCAATCGCAAACACCATCAAAGCCAGTAGTAAAACCATACCTACTTTCTGGGCATTCTCTAGGAATTTTTCTGATGGGCTTCTCCCTGAAATCATCTCATATAACAAAAACACCACATGTCCACCGTCCAAGGCTGGAATTGGCAGCAAATTCATAAAGGCGAGAATCATGGAAATCAAACCTGTAATGCTCCAAAATTTCACCCAATCCCATTGGCTGCCATATATCTTGGCCATTCCAATAGGACCACTCACATTTTTGGTAGAAACTTCCCCAGTAAACATTTTCCCCAATGCTTTGGCATTAACGATCACTACACTGAAGGCCTTTTCAGTTCCTTTACCGATGGACTCATTAAAAGTAAATTCTTTCCTTACAGGCTGAATCAGTGGATTGACCAATACTCCTATGGTACCATCCTCATAGACATCCATAGTACCTGATTTTCTTTGCCCATTCCTCTCATAGGCAAGCTCAATTTTTTTGGCGGCATTTTCCTCCAATACACGCTGGAAATCTGAGAAATACCTTATTCTTTCCCCATTCACAGCCAAAATCTTATCGCCTTCCTGCAAACCAAAAGTAGCCGCATGCTTTCCTTTTGTAGCTTCTTTAATAGTAAAAGGCACTCCGATATCTATAAAATTAGATAGGCTCTCCTTATTTGAGAATGAGTTGATAAAACCCCTTGGGATATCAATTTTCAAGATTTCACCATCCCTATCCACCGTATAATAACCATTTTCACTCAACAGCACATCTCCACTCGAAAGATCAGCTAAACTTTCATATGTATGGCCGTTTACATCCAGCACCTTATCTCCATCCTGAAAACCGATTTGCTGCCCTATATCATAAGCGACTATACCATGTTCTATAATCTGCTCTCTGGAAAAATAGGTCTCTCCACGGTTATAGACCAAAGCAATAAAAATAATGATACCTGTAATTACATTGACAATTATCCCCCCCAACATCACAATCAACCTCTGCCAAGCGGGTTTTGCCCTAAACTCCCAAGGCTTGGGTTCAGAACTCAACTGCTCTGTATCCATGGATTCGTCTACCATACCAGAAATCTTCACAAAACCGCCCAAAGGAATTGCTCCCAAGGAATATTCCGTCTCACCATATTTAAAGCTTACTATTTTTGGCGGAAAACCAATAGAAAACTTCTCGACCCGCATCCCAAACAGCTTTGCTGCAAGCATATGACCGCCTTCATGCAGGCCCACCAAAATCGATAACCCCAGCAGGAGTTGGCCCACCATTATTAAAGTATCCATGTTATATTATTTATGCTTAATTATTTCTTCCGTTATTATTCTTGCCTTTTTGTCAGTCTCTATAAAGTCTTCCAAAGCAGGCTTGGACACAAAGTCCACCCTGCCAATTGTTTCAGCGATTACATCTGACATTTCCAAAAAGCCTATTTCATCCCTCAAAAATGCGGCCACGGCAATCTCATTGGCTGCATTTAACACGCACGGGCTGTTCCCTCCCTTTTCAAGGACATCAAATGCCAATTGTAAATTCTTAAAGGTCTTCAAATCAGGTGCCTCAAAATCCAATGAAGCATACTCGCTAAAGTCAAACCTTGGAAAGTCCGATTCAAATCTATCGGGATAACTCAGGGCAAACTGAATAGGAATACGCATATCCGGAAGCCCAAGTTGCGCTTTCATACTACCATCTCTAAACTGAACCAAGGAATGGATGATTGATTGTGGATGTACCACCACCTCAATTTGCTCTGTACTGACCCCAAAAAGCCATTTTGCCTCGATCACTTCCAGCCCCTTGTTCATCAGTGATGCAGAGTCAATCGTAATCTTGGCCCCCATATCCCAATTGGGATGCTTCAAAGCCTGCTCCTTGGTCACATGGGCAAGATAAGCCTTGTCCTTCCCTCTAAAGGGCCCACCCGAAGCGGTCAAAATTAGCTTTTCGATAGGATTGTGAAATTCGCCTACCAAACACTGAAAAATAGCAGAATGCTCTGAATCAACAGGATAAATATTCACTGCTTTCTCCTGAGCCAATTTGGTAATCAGTTCACCGGCCACCACTAATGTTTCTTTGTTGGCCAACGCTATTTGTTTCCCGGCATTAATGGCACTAATCGTGGGTAATAAGCCTGAATAGCCCACCAAAGCAGTAAGGACAATATCTATACTATCCATCTCCACCACTTGTGCCAATGCAGCCTCACCGGCATATACCTTGATAAAATGTGGATCCAATGCTGCTTTTAGCTTTGGATAATGATTCTCATTGGCAATGACCACTGCATTGGGCATAAAAGCCAAAGACTGCTCAATAAGTAAATCAACATTATTTTGGGCGGTCAAAACTTCTACCTCAAACCTATCCTCATGCTGGGCAATGACCTCCAAGGTCTGCTTCCCGATACTTCCTGTTGACCCCAAAAGGGCCACTCTTTTCTTCTTTGACATTGATGTCTTATTTCTCTTTAAGGAGACGTTTTGTCTCTTTGGCAATTATAAAGGCTTCTCAATAAGCTGACAAATTTACAAGCTTCAAAGACTTTTCCTTTGTTTTTTGCCACTTTTTCACCCTTGGGCAATTTGGCATTTCCTTGGACTGCTATTGCTCGACAATATCCTCAAGGATCAATTGACCATAATTATAAAGAAAGTACAACTAACAGAAATATTAAAAAATGTTAAAGAGTTTATCTTAAATCTAAAAAGCGCGTTTATTCAGTAATTCTAAATAATAGCCAAATGCAAAAAAACTTAAAAACTATTATTATTGCTTTTTCTGCTGGCCTTTTGGGGGCATGGTCTCATCAGGAATTTCTAATGGATGATGTAGATACAGCTTCAAATGAATTTATACAGCAAGAAAACTTATCTCACCAAGTAAATTATACAGCCGAAACCCCAAGAAATACAACGGCGTCTATGGACTTACCTGTTTCCTTTGTGGAAGCTTCTGAAAAAAGCACAGAATCTGTTGTCTTTATCAAGAATTTCTCGGGTACGGACTACCGACGATATAGCATGTTTGACTTTTTCTTTGGGCCTCAGGGAAATCCAGCGCCAAGGGTCAGCACAGGTTCTGGTGTGATTTTTTCTGAAGATGGCTATATCATTACCAATAACCACGTGGTAGAAAATGCAGAAACACTAGAAGTGGTTCATCATAAAAAAACCTATCAGGCCAAACTCATTGGCACTGATCCAAATACAGATATAGCAGTACTGAAAATCGAAGCTAAAGGGCTACCTGCCATTCAAAAAGGCAGCAGCAAAGACCTGAAAATCGGAGAATGGGTTATCGCCGTGGGCAACCCTTTTAATCTTACTTCCACAGTTACAGCAGGAATTGTATCTGCCAAAGAAAGACAGATCAATATCCTAGGGGGAGATTTCCCCTTGGAATCTTTTATCCAGACAGATGCGGCCATTAATCCAGGTAACTCAGGAGGAGCCTTGGTTAACACCAAGGGAGAACTAGTGGGCATCAATACCGCTATTCTCTCCCGAACAGGCTCCTACACTGGATATGGTTTTGCAGTACCTGCAGATATAGCTTCGAAGATCGCCAATGATTTGATAAAATATGGAGAAGTCCAAAAAGCAATCCCCGGCATTGAAGCAGTAGAAATAACGCCAGAACTGGCCGAGGAAATGAATCTAAAATCCTTAGATGGAGTAGTAGTAAGCCATATCATTCGAAATGGGGCTGCCGAAAAATCCGGTTTAAAAGTTAATGATGTCATCACAGGTATTGATGGGACAAGAATAACTGGAAAAGGAAGCTTTGAAGAAGCCCTTTCTTATTATTACCCTGGAGACAAAATCAATATTTCCTATATCCGGGACAACAAACCTAAGACGGCCAACCTCACACTTGAGAACCTGGAAGGTGGCACTGGAATCATCAAAAGAGCGTTCTATTCTTCCGCCCTTCTAGGAGCCAGACTGGAAGCCGTTAACACTGTTGAAAAAGATAAGATGCAAATAGAATATGGGATAAAAATCACTTCTCTATCCCGAGGATATTTAAACGAACTAGGTCTTGGAAATGGATTTATTCTCACCAAAATAAATGGCGAACCTGCCAAGGATCCAGAGGAAATAGGTCAATTCCTAGAAGACTATAGTGGAAGATTGGTCCTTGAAGGACTCACCCCAAATGGACGGGCATTTAGGCAATCTTATAGTGTACGTTAAAACTATTATTTAGAGTAAAATTAAATTATAAGCACCGATTATTTTTCGGTGCTTTTTTCATGGAATTTTGTATTTTTAGAAAAACGACATACAAATATGAAGACCCAGCCAATAACCTGCGAAAAATACTTTGAAGACTTTTCCAGCTCACTAGCAGAACTGCAAGAAGTAATTGAAGAAATCAAAATCAGAGGTATCAATCGCAAATCAGAACAACATCTTCATCGCTCCTTTGAACTTACCCATGAGCTTGCCCTTAACACCATGACTGAATATTTCAAGGATCAGGGTCGTCCTCCTTATTCTGGATCAAGAGATGTAACCTTGGACGCATTTGATGAAGAATTGATTGATGATGGCAAAGGTTGGCTGGACATGATCATCTGCCGGATTAAAGCGACTTCACTGTACACTGAAGATATTGACAAGGCATTGACACAAAATATAATAAAAAGCTACATTCAACTATTTGAAAATTTTGAAAAGCACATGAAAAGCATTCTTACATAAGGGACGAATTTCGAAAACACAGAATTTTTTCACTCATCAACTGTAGCACTTCTATTCAAACCTACGTCTATGGCATATAAAGCATTTTTAACAAAAATGAATTGGCCATGAATCTATCTCTACAACCTCATCGCTTTTTGACTTCATGCTTATGCACACTGATCGCAGCGCTCTGCCTTACAGCCTGTCAGGACCAGGTAGAAAGTACCTACACCTACGAAACCAAATACCCAGTAGCTCTCAAGACCTCGACCTTTCGTGCAATGGACGTAGGACAAACAGATCCTCGCAACATCAATAATACCGGTAAGATTTACATCTTTGGTGACTACCTTTTCGTCAGCGAACCAGATGAAGGGATACACGTCATAGATAATACCGACCCTACAGCTCCAAGAAACCTTTGTTTTATCGAGATCCCGGGAACCGGAGACCTTGCCATAAATGACAATATCCTTTACGCTGACAGCTATATTGATCTTTTATCCTTTGATGTCAGTAATCCCTTTAATATAAAACTACTGGACAGGGAAGAAGATGTTTTCAGGAACCATTACAGTGCTATTGAGACAGGGGAATTCACCATTTGGAAAGACACAGTACTTACCTCTGACCAACCTTTTAGACCTTGGAACGGCCCTATCTTATTAGAATCCGACATGTTGGCTTTTGCCAATGGTGATGGTGGAAATTATGGCCAAGGAGGCTCTATGGCAAGATTCACATTAGCCAACAACCACCTCTATGCGGTGGATGAGTCTGATTTAAGATTATTTGATATTAGCGAAAAAGAAGACCCAGAATTTGTAAAGCAAATAAATTTAGGCTGGGGAATTGAAACCATTTATCCATTTAAAGATAAATTATTCATTGGCTCAACCACAGGTATGCACATCTACGACATATCCTCGCCTGCCTCTCCAGAACAATTATCTGTTTACGCCCACTTGACCAGCTGTGATCCTGTAGTAGCTAATGATGAATACGCTTTCGTTACCTTAAGAAGTGGGAATTTCTGTCAACAAGGAATGAATGTACTGGAAGTCTTGGATATCACCGATCCTACCCAACCTGATCTATTGAAATCATATCCTATGCAAAACCCGCATGGACTTGGACTATCTGGCGAAAACCTTTTTGTATGTGAAGGAGAATATGGCTTAAAAAGCTTCAAGATAAATGATGTCCTAAACATAGACGAAAACCAAATGGAACATCTAAAAGGACTCAATGCCATTGACCTAATCCCTGGCCCCAAATCACTTATTGTCATAGGAAACAAGGTAATTTGTCAATTTGACTACAGTACCCCTAACCAATTGGTTAAATTAAGTTGTATGGAAATAAAAAGACAAGAATATTACTAAAGCATACTCAATGACATTTAGCCACAAATCATTTAGTTGGATTATTTTAACTCTGGTGATAAATCTTTTTTCAGAAGGGAGTGCCTTGGCTCAGGGACTCCCTTTCACCAATCATACTGAAATAGGCATCTTACAAAACAATCAAGCTTTGACCAATACTACTTTTTCCTTTCAGACCTTCAATGGAGTAAAAGCCAATGATTGGCTAAGTATAGGTTTCACCACTGGTTTGGACAATTATTACAAAACCTTAATAGTGCCTTTTGCATTAGGGGCTAGGGCTGTGCCACGGTCAGAGGGAAAAATTTCATTTTTAGGTGGTTTGGACCTTGGGGCAGGGACAGTCCCATTCGAAAAAAACAGCCGCACCAATTGGACAGACGGTGGATTTATGCTAAACCCCATTGCAGGCATGCTGGTAAAAACCAAAGGCAAAGGTCAAATTAGCTTAAGCCTGGGATATAAAAGACAAGTCATTACTGAAACAGAAGGAACTTTGGACCCTGGAAGCCCCGGCGGCCCTGAAGGCCTTCCTCCCGGTTACAGGTCCATATACAAACAAACATTTATCTATAACCGAGCATCCATCCGGTTGGGAGTATTTTTCTGATAAGTTGTTAGATAAAAACCATAGATGTATTTTTGGGCTTGATTTTCTAAGGGCACAAGCCTGAATTCAAGATTAACCAATAATAATTCTTAGGGTTATAACACATGTCAAGATCAAACTCAGCTCTTATTTTTATCCTTTTGCTAGCTTTTGCCTGTTCTCCAAAAACAAGTAAAAATGAAAGTCCTTCCCTGAAAGAAATCCAACTGGATCATGCTGTCGGTTTCAAAATATTTCAAGGTGAAGGATTCAAACTCATCGAAGTCCCACATGCTTTCCCCGGTGAACATAAACCATTCAGCTATTTGGTAAAAGAAGCAAAAGACATTCAAATTCCAGATAAGCAATTCGATGCTGTCATCGATGCCGATGTTCAAAAAATCATCCTCACCTCTACCACCCAAATCCCTCATTTGGACAGACTGGGGATAAGTGATAAACTTATAGCTTTCCCTAATTTGGACTTAATTTCATCAAAAAAAATCAGGCAGCATATTGCCAAAGAACAAGTTCAGGAACTGGGGGGAGGAGCAAAATTCAACATTGAAAAAATAATAGATCTCCAGCCGGACCTGGTAGTTATTTCTACCCTTGGAGACAATATGAAAGACCTTCAGTTGCTTAGCAAAGCACATATTCCCAATGTTATTAATGGAGATTATCTCGAACAACATCCGCTTGGCAGGGCTGAATGGATAAAGTTTACTGGTGCACTGACCGGGCAACTGGAAAAAGCCACAGAACTGTACAATGAAGTAAAAAGCACCTACGAAAATCTAAAAAAAAGCATCGAGATGGCAGACCTTGACTCCATCCCGAGCGTCTTAAGCGGTAATATGTACAAGGATATCTGGTATGCACCCTCAGGAAATAATTGGGGAGCAATTTTCCTTAAAGATGCGGGCAGTGAATATATTTTCAAAGAGGATTTGAGTTCAGGCAGCCTCCAACTCAGTTATGAGTATGTTTTGGACAAAGGGATCAATGCAGACGTATGGATCAGCACTGCAGAATTTACAGATCTTGAGAGCATGGAAAATGCTGACCATCGCTACACCCAGTTCAATGCTTTTCAAAAAGGACAGGTATATACATTTTCTCTAACCAGAGGTCCGACTGGTGGGTTGGAATATTTTGAATTGGGGTATTCCAGGCCGGATATCATCTTAAAGGATTTGATAAAAATCTTTCACCCTGAGCAATTACCTGGCTACAAGCCTTATTTTTACCAGAAACTAAACTAGTCTCCAAAACTTGCAATCAGCAAACAAACATACCAGATTATTACTGTTCTCGGGATCAATTCTGGTGGTATGCCTATTCCTCGTCAATATTGCTGTTGGTTCTGTCCATATTCCAATAGAAGAATTGCTGGGAGGACTATTAGGAAACCCAATGAGTAAACTTAGTTGGGCCACCATACTTTTTGAATATAGGATCCCAAAAGCCATCACTGCCCTACTAGTCGGCACATCCTTGGCGCTCAGTGGACTTCAAATGCAAACCTTTTTCCGAAATCCATTGGCTGGCCCTTATGTTTTGGGTATCAGTTCTGGAGCAGGACTGGGCGTTGCCATCTTAATCTTAGGAGGTAGTGCATTCGGGTGGTCCTTAACCGGTAACGCTGGAAATTATCTCACTTGGGGTGTATGGGGAGTAATAATTTCAGGAAGCCTAGGTGCCATTACCGTTTTATTATTGATGAGTTTGACCGCCTGGAAAATCAAAGACAGCATGAGCCTACTGATCATTGGGCTCATGTTTGGCAGTGCCTCAGGAGCCGTGGTCAGCGTACTTTCCTATTTTGGAAATGCAGAGGACCTTAAATTGTTTACGATCTGGACGATGGGAAGCCTGGGAGGAATAAGTGGCAGCCAGTTATATATACTAAGCTTGGTCTGTCTTACAGGAATTATACCCGTATTGCTTATGGTAAAATCTTATAATGCCATGCTGATGGGAGAAAGATATGCCACCAGCATGGGAATCAACATAAAATCCCTCAGATGGACGATGATCATCAGTACAGGTATTTTGGCTGGTAGTGCAACCGCTTTCTGTGGCCCCATTGCATTTGTTGGCATCGCAGTGCCCCATTTGGCAAGAATGGTTTTCAGGACAGGAGATCATAAGATTCTATTCCCTGCCTCTGCATTAATAGGTGCTGCCTTTTTACTGGCAAGTGACGCCATCAGCCAGCTACCAGGCTCTGCTGAAACCCTCCCCATCAATGTGATCACTTCCCTTTTTGGGGCGCCATTAGTCATTTGGTTAATTTTAAAGAGAAACTTTAGCAGTGAATTTTGATGAAGGCTGAATCAACCATATTAGAGGGGAAGCTGGTAAGTATCGGTTATACCAAAAGGAATAGCACCAATATTTTAGCAGAATCACTGTCCTTCCAGCTAAAAAAAGGAAAGCTCACTTGCTTACTTGGCCCAAATGGGGTGGGCAAATCCACCTTGGTCAAAACCATACTGGGCCAAATCCCCTGTCTAAGTGGCAACATTTCATTTTTAAATAAAAGTATCAACCATTATCCTGCCAAATCATTGGCTCAAAATATCAGTGTAGTGCTCACTGACAAGATTACCGGAGGAAACTTGACCGTTCAGCAACTGGTAAGTCTTGGAAGAACGCCGTTCACCAACTGGTTAGGCAAGCTTACTCCGGAAGACAACAAAATTATTCTAGATGCCTTAAAAGCGACCAAAACCTATTACCTGAAAGATCAATTCATTTCTGAAATTAGCGATGGACAGTTGCAAAAAGTCATGATTGCGAGGGCACTTGCTCAGGACGGCAATCTAATTATTTTGGATGAGCCTACTGCTCATTTAGATTTGGTGAACCGCTACGAAATCATGCACTTACTTAGAGACATTACTCAAGAACAAGGAAAATCCATCCTAATTGTCACTCATGACCTGGACATAGCCATCGAAACAGCCGATGAGCTTTGGATCATGCAATGCGGTTCTCCCCTGCTTTGTGGAACACCAGAGGATTTAATACTATCTGGTGGCATCAACCAATTATTGCCCAATGGACAACTTATTTATGATCCAGGGCTTGGAAAAATCAGGCCTACCGAAATATCTTCCTACCCCAACATTCAAGGACCAGACCATATCAAACAATGGTTAAAACTGGCACTGCAAAAAAATCACATTCATTTACCGGAAAATTTGATCATTGAAATAAAGGAAAATCCATTGACCTTTAGCTTAAGCAAAAATCAGACATTTCAAATTGCCGACAGCATTGAAAAAACCATACTGCTGATCCAAAAGCTCATTTAATTGAATGAAAAAATAAGTTTTAAATCCACTCAGCATCAGTAAGAAAAAAAACTAAGCCATAAACCCTATCTTTTTTATAGGGTTTTGTTTTTCCTAAAACATTTTTCCATTATATTTGTCATACTAATAATTGCGATGACAAAAGAACAATTTAGTCAATATTCATTTTTGCTGGACAGAACAGCCAGACGGGTAAAACAATATGCCCAGCAAAAATTTAAAAGTGGTGATTTTGATGTAACAGTAGACCAATGGCTCATACTCAAGCGACTTGCAGACCATGAGTCCTTAAGTCAAACGGAATTGGCCAGTTTGGTTTTCAAGGATCAACCAACTTTAACTAGAATTATTGACATCCTTTGTAAAAAAGGATATACAGAAAGGCGCCCAAATCCTGCTGACAGAAGGAGTTTTCAGATTATACTCACCAAGGAAGGACAGGAAAAAGTGGAGGAGCTCAAGCCTAAAATCTCACTGATCAGGGAAAAGGCTTGGGAAAAATTAGATGAGAATGATTTTGAGGAATTCAAAAGAATTCTCAATACGATATACACCAATTTAGAATAGTTTTAAATAACGCATGGAATTGGCTGATTTCCTCTTTATATTTGCACGGAAAATCAGACAATTCACCTTGCACAAAAGCAAGTAAATATTAATTCATACCATGATAACAACTGATATTTGCATCATCGGAGCCGGACCAGTAGGATTATTCACAGTATTTGAAGCAGGCTTGCTTAAAATGCGTTGTCACCTGGTCGACGCATTGCCTCAGGTGGGGGGACAGCTCTCTGAAATATATCCACAAAAGCCAATTTATGACATTCCTGGCTATCCAGAAGTAAAAGCTCAGGAGTTGGTGGACAATCTAATGAAACAAATTGAACCTTTTAACCCTACCTTTACCCTAGGGGAAAGAGTGGATCACTTGACCAAGCAGGATGATGGTTCTTTTGTTTTGACCACAAGTGATAAGACAAAAATCCACGCACAGGTAATTGTTATTGCTGGTGGCCTGGGATGTTTCGAGCCTAGAAAACCAGTTTTGGAAAACCTTGAAAACTTTGAAGGTAAAGGCATTACCTATATGGTCAAAGATCCTGAGCAATTCCGAGACAAGAAAGTGATTTTAGCAGGTGGAGGAGACTCTGCCCTTGACTGGACCATCTTCTTGGCTGATGTTGCTGAAAAGGTAACTTTGGTACACAGAAATGAGACTTTTAGAGGAGCTCCTGATTCCGCCGCTAAAGTCTTTGACCTTGCCAACAATGGTAAGATTGACCTGATCCTAAGCTCTAATTTGACCAAAATTTCTGGCAATGGACACCTGCAAAGTGTCACCATGAAAAATAAGGCAAAAGAGGAAATCGTGGTGGATACAGATTATTTGATCCCACTATTTGGCTTGAGCCCTAAACTCGGACCGATAGCTGACTGGGGATTAAATATTGACAAAAATGCCATCGAAGTAGACACCACTGACTATTCCACCAATGTGGAAAGAATCTACGCAGTAGGTGACATCAACACCTATGAAAACAAACTCAAATTGATCCTTTGTGGTTTCCACGAAGCAGCCTTGATGTGCCACAGCGCCTTCAAATATGTATATCCAGATCAAAAATTGAGCTTTAAATATACCACCGTCAATGGTGTTAATGCATTTTAATTATATTTTTGCGTTATGGTAACATTTGAAGTAGAAGATCACGACGGAAACCGTCAATCAATAGAAGCCCCTGACGATATGGGCTTAAGCCTAATGGAAGTACTGAAAGCTTCCGAGTATCCTGTTTTGGCTACCTGTGGAGGCATGGCGCTTTGTGCCACATGCCATGTAGAAGTTTTGGATGGTCAGGATGGATTGGGAGAGGCTACCGATATAGAACTTGACCAATTGGAAACTCTTCCAGAATTATTCCCGACGAGTCGCCTAGCCTGTCAAATCAGAATTAGTGAAGCGCTAGAAGGAGCCATCTTCAAACTTAGAGGAGAAGAAAATTAAAATTTCCTGTGTAATACAATGATAGGAAGGTTGGTAATTGGTTTTGCCAACCTTCTATATTTTTAGGCCAACGGTTATTTCAAGTACTACCTCCTCTCCTATTATTCCTTCAATTTCCTTTTTGATCTCCTTGAAGTCTTCCTCTGACAAATCCCTGCCGGAAACCGCTTTCACCGAAATAACGATAGGACTTAAACTCCTTACCTCCACATTCCTCAAAGTTATCCCTCCATTTACTTGGTAACCACTCAGCTTTTGAAGCAATTTATTTTCACGCACCAAATTGGTGAAACCAAAAGTCAATGGTGCACTCACACAAAAAACCAAAACCAACGACCAAACCAAACCTTTTTTAGCCAAATGAAAAGGACTAAAACCCAGGAGTAAAAAAGTAAAGGCTGCTGACAAGACCATTCCAGCCAAATTGGTCACCAAAAGCAGTAAGGAACCAGAAAACACAGCCCAGTCTGCCCAGCCCAATCCAATTCCTGAAACAGCCATAGGAGGCACCAAAGCAACCGCTATAGCTACGCCTGCTAAGGTTTTCGCTATTTCCTTCTTGGAATGAGCATAGGCTCCGGCAGCACCTGAAGCTGCCGCGACCCCCAAATCCAATAAATTAGGCCTTATTCTAGCTGTAATTTCGCCATTCAGGGTATTTAAAGGAGTCAACCAGGTCAAAAGTACAGCACAAATATACCCTAACAGCAAGCCCAACACCAAGGTCTTAAGGCTATTCAATGCCAATTTCTTATCTTGCCTTAACACCCCCATACTCAGCGATATAATCGGGGACATTAAAGGTGCCAGAACCATTGCCCCTATAATAACTGGGGACGAATTAGCAAATAGACCAAATGTAGCTATGATTGTCGATAGCACCATTAGCACTAAAAAAGTAGACTTTGGCCTAGAGTTTTCCCTTAAAAGACTAAATAAATCTTTGAATTCCTCTGTAGTAGCATGGTATATATAAGGTAAAGGGCCTCTCAACAACTCCTCCCTAAGCTCTCCTCTAGGAAGCACCTGGATTTTAAAAACCTCTCTATTATTGGCTTCTACTTCTGTTTCAAGAAATCTTCCAGGAACAATCTTCAGTGCCTTCGGGGTCGTTTCTAATACAATCTCATAAACACGCTGTTTCACTCCATCAATACTCAAAGCAATAGCCTCTTCACTCTTTATTTGTAAGGCAGAAGTTCTGATATGTCCTGTAAAAGGAGGCAATGAAGCCTGGACTTTCCTGCTAAACAACTCAACCAATCCAAAGCTTAGCAGCCCCATGACACTTTGCGGAGCCAAAATTAGGGCATGCAACATCCCATCATTGACAAAACTATCCTCCAATATCCTTCTCGAAAGCAAGGAGCTCTTCCCATGAGGAACCACCACCATCCCCAAGGCAGCTGTATTAACCTCCTCATAGTGCTGATCAGCTTGATCTTTCTCACCGTTTTCCTTAGGAATCAAAAGGGTATAGGGATGTAATTTCACCCTTTTAAAAAGGCCAAAAAATCCTTTGAACCTCTCTGAGAGCTGCTTCAGCCAAGTACGCTCCACTTGTCCATACATCAGACTCATGGAATCTCCAAGAGACACAGAATCAAATACAATTTGACCATTGGCTGTAAGTAAATCATAAGATTTGAACTCCTCGGATTCCAGCACATGCGCAATGGACTTATCTATACTTTTCCCTACTCCAAACCCCTGTCTTGCGTATATCATTTCCGGATGGGGTAAAAAACCAACTCCCCAATCCTGCCCTTCGGCTAGGGGCAGAAATCCTTTCAATTGTTCATCCGACAAATAACAGAGCACAAAATCCCCTTCCTTTAAACCCAACTCCGTCACTTGGCTATAAGGCATTGCTATTTTTAGGGCATCAGATAATTGAGGCAATATTTTTTCTTCTACCTCCTTAATTGAATCATCCGCATACAATAAGGTTATCTCCATCATTTTCTCAACTTAAAAACATCAAGGTTCCATTAACTGATTGAGTATCTTAATGGCTGCGGCAGGCAACACTGTACCTGGACCAAAAACATCCAACACACCGGCATTAGTTAAAAAATCATAGTCTTTTTTGGGAATCACCCCTCCGACCACCACAGCAATATCTCCTCTTCCTAAACCCTTCAAAGCCTTGATCAATGCTGGCACCAAGACTTTATGTCCACCAGCCAAAGAAGATACACCGACCACGTGAACATCATTTTCTGCAGCCTGTTTTGCCACCTCTTCAGGTGTCTCAAATAAAGACCCCATATCCACATCAAATCCAATATCAGCAAAGCCCGTCCCTATTATCTTAGCTCCTCGATCATGCCCATCTTGACCCATTTTGGCAATCAATATTCTTGGTCGCCTGCCATCTATTCTTTCAAATTCATCTGTTAGGGATTGCGCCTCCTTAAACAGTTTGTCTTGTGCTGCTTCCCTTGAATACACTCCCGAAAGCGTTTTATTTACTGCTTTATGTCTTCCAAATGCTTTTTCCATTGCCATTGATATCTCTCCTAATGTAGCTCTTTTTCGGGCTGCGATCACCGCCAGTTCCAACAAATTACCATTGCCGCTAGCCGAAGCTTGAGTGATTCTCATTAATATTTCCTTTACTTCTTTTGTGTTTCTTTCAGATTTCAACCGCTTCAATCGAGCCAATTGCTTATTGATCACTTGAGCATTGTCCACCTCCAAAACATCAAAGTCCTGCTGGATTCCAGATTTAAATCTATTGATCCCAACTATTGCTTCTAAACCACTATCAATCCTGGCCTGCTTTTGAGCGGCTGCTTCCTCTATTCTCATCTTAGGAAAACCAGACTGTAGCGCTTTTGCCATGCCACCGGCCCTTTCCACTTCCTGTATGTGGTCCCAAGCCTTTCGAACCAGCTCTTCCGTGAGTTCCTCTAAATACAAACTCCCTCCCATGGGATCCACAACCCTTGTCAAACCAAATTCCTCCCTCAATATAAGTTGGGTATTCCTGGCAATTCTTGCTGAAAATGCTGAAGGCAAGGAAATGGCTTCGTCAAAGGCATTGGTATGTAGTGATTGAGTCTGCCCCAATACGGCAGACATTGCTTCAATGCTTGTCCGGGCTATATTGTTCATCGGGTCCTGTTCCGTCAATGACCAACCCGAAGTTTGGCAGTGCGCCCGCAACATCAAGGATTTGGGATTCTTTGGATTAAAGATTTTCATTAGTTTTGCCCACAGCAACCGCCCCGCACGCAGTTTGGCTATTTCTCGGTAGTGGTCCATCCCTATTCCCCAAAAAAAGGACAACCTGGGAGCAAAATCATCTATTTCCAAACCTTTTGACAATCCCGCCTTGACATATTCCAAACCATCAGCTAAGGTATATGCCAATTCTAAATCAGCAGTAGCTCCTGCTTCATGCATATGGTAACCTGATATAGAAATGGAATTAAAACCAGGCATATACTTGGTCGTATATTCAAAGATGTCTGCCACAATTTTCATAGAAGGCTCAGGAGGATAGATATAGGTATTCCTTACCATGAACTCCTTTAAAATATCATTTTGAATAGTTCCTTTTAACTTTTCAGGTTTAACGCCCTGTTCTTCCGCAGCTACAATATAAAAAGCCATGATAGGAATTACGGCTCCATTCATGGTCATAGAAACAGACATCTTGTCCAAAGGAATCTGATCAAACAACAGCTTCATATCCAATACCGAATCAACAGCCACTCCAGCCATACCTACATCCCCTTGCACCCTGGGATGATCTGAATCATAACCTCTATGAGTGGCCAAGTCAAAAGCTACTGATAAGCCTTTTTGTCCTGCAGCTAGGTTTTTCCTGTAAAATTCATTGGAAGCTTCCGCTGTAGAAAAACCCGCATATTGACGAATGGTCCATGGCCGAGTAAAATACATGGTACTATAAGGCCCCTTAAGGAAAGGTGGAATCCCCGACACATAGCCTACATGAACAGGATTTCTAACATCCTCCCTTCTTCCCATTGACTGTTTTAGGGTATCCTTTTTTAAAAGGTGAAAATCAAGCTTCATTTGGAAGAAATATTAAGTTTATGGTACAAAACACTTTTCGGAATTCTTCTTAGCTGTAATTTGGATTCTTCCCAGTCTTCCCCAAAACCAAAGCCATCGCCTATATCTTCCTCCTTATAAGCATTTACTCCGACCATTATCTGATCCTTATCCCGCAAAGCCTCCACCTGTAGATTCCGGGTCAACTTTATTTCATCTTGAATCTTTCCGGAATTAAAACATGCCAACCACCCTCCTTTTTCCTCCAGCTCAATCAACTTTTCCTTTACCTTATCAAAAAGCCTATCCAATAAAAAGTCAAGATAGAAAGCACCTCCACTAGGATTTCCTATCGTGTCCAAATGGGATTCAAGCTTCAATAAATTTGAAATATTGGCAGTCAATCGCTTAGAAGAAACATCTGGAAACTCTTGAGACAAATCACTTTTTCCAACAAATAGCTGGTCACTGTTTCCATTTATAGCCATTAAACTCTCAATAGTATTTCGAACCATATTGGTATACTGGTCATGATGGGATTTGGTCCATAAAGCACTGTGAGCAAAGATGATCATCTGCTCTACCGAATAACTGGCCCCATATAGCTTAGCAATTTGATCTGCAAATACCCTGATCAGTTTTAGCTTGGCGATATTCAAAAAATAATCTCCTCCTACAGCCGCTTTGACCATAACATTATTGAAAACACGCGCTATATCGATTCCTCCAATACAAAGATTTTTCAATACTTCTGATAGCCCTATCATGCCAAAAGACAACTGCTGAGCTGTATTCCCTCCACTGTCCAGATAAATCCCCATATCTATACAAATACCCCGAAATTGGGGATATTGGCTGGTCAATTGGTTAATCTCTTCAAGCTTATCAAATAGTTCAGGATCTTCTCTACCCTCACAAAGCATCTCCTCCATGGGATCCCATAAAAATCCCCCCTTGATAGCCTCCTGTGGTTGATCTTTTGCCCAATGCAGAAAAGCCTTCAAAACAGCTATTCCATCTTTTTTTGGAGCCAACCAAAGATGGACATGCTGAGGGTTTAGCCCTATCAACTTTTCAGCAATATCACCCTCTCCTGACCATTTTAAGATAAGACCATCTATCCCCAAATTAAGCGTATCAAGTAAATCTTTATGGCTTTCCCGATCCAGATCAAAACTGCTGACATTTCCCCATCCATGTCCCCTTGACATTTTTGTCTGCCCCTCCCCTATTTGATATTTCTCATTATGTTCATCTAAAGTAAAAAATGGGAGTATATTTAAGCCTTCGATTTTATCCTTAATAACAAAATCCTCCTCTGACCGCATTCCTGCTTCTCTTATCGCCTGAGCTATCCATTCTTTTCTGTCTGAACAGGGAAATCCATAAAAAGATAGGTCTATCATATTTGGGTCCATTTAAGATGAAAAGACATTTTTGACCAAGGCATTCAATCAAATCCAGGAACTAATTGGCCGAAAGAACATTATGTAATGTCTTTTCATTAAAAATAAGATTTTGTCTTTAAAATACCAGCTATACTTAAGCACTTATCAAGTATTGATCTCTTTAATATTATTTATTCTTATTCCATTATTTTTTTTGTATATTCCAAATTGGAAGCCGCAAACTATCCCCGACTTTCATTAAGAAAAGACCAAAGCAATTGCACACCTACTATGGTGGTCTCAACCAAGTTGATTACAGCTAAAATAATTTAGCCTTTTATAAAGTATCCCAAGATTTTCATGGGCTTATTTTACTATATTCATAAACCAAAAACCAATAATAATCAACATGACCTTAATACTAAACAGCAGTTAAGTCA